>JARXAJ010000122.1 GCA_029865965.1 Aquabacterium sp. | reverse complement strand
GGGCAGCACGGTGCTGGCCTCGCTGGGCGGGGGGGCGGGCAGCGGCAGTGGTGGCGGCGGGGGTGGTGCCGGTGGGACCCACCACCAGGTGCCGGAACCGGACAGCCTGTGGGCCGTGCTGGCCGCCCTGGCAGCCTTGCGCTGGGTGATGACGCGGCAGCGCTGAGGCTGGCCGCGCGGGCCCATCAGCCGCCTATCAGCCGCCCATCAGCCCCTTCAGGCCGCCAGCGCCGCCCATGCGCTTCATCATCTTCATCAGGCCGCCGCCGTTCATCTTCTTCATCATGGTCTGCATCTGGTCAAACTGGTTGAGCAGGCGGTTGACGTCCTGGATCTGCACACCGGCACCAGTGGCAATGCGGCGCTTGCGGCTGGCCTTGCTCTTGCCGTCCATCAGCAGGCTGGGTTGACGGCGTTCCTTCGCGGTCATCGCGTTCAGGATGCCCTCCATGCGGCGCATGTCCTTCTCGGCGCGGTCCATGTCGCCCTGACCGGCCTTGGCGGCCAGGTGCGTCGGCAGCTTGTCCATCAGGCTGCCCAGGCCACCCATCTTCTTCATCTGGCTGATCTGCGACAGGAAGTCGTTGAGGTCGAAGCCGTCGCCAGAGCGCAGCTTGTCGGCCATCTTCTTCGCGGCGTCCAGGTCAACGCCCTTGGTCACTTCCTCGACCAGCGCGACGATGTCGCCCATGCCGAGCACGCGGCCCGCATGGCGCTCGGCGTCGAACACTTCGAGGCCGTCGATCTTCTCGGACACGCCCGCAAACTTGATGGGCGCGCCGGTGATCTGCCGCACCGACATCGCCGCACCACCGCGTGAGTCGCCATCGAGCTTGGTCAGCACGATGCCGGTCAGCGGCAAGGCTTCCTTGAAGGCCTTGGCGGTGTTGATGGCGTCCTGGCCCTGCATGGCGTCCACCACGAACAGGGTTTCAACCGGGTTCAGCACCGCGTGCAGATCGCGGATCTCGGCCATCAGCGCCTCGTCGATCGCCAGCCGGCCGGCGGTGTCGACCAGCAGCACGTCGAAGTAGTGGCGGCGGGCATGGTCGATGGCAGCCAACGCAATGTCGTGCGGGCTCTGGTCGGGCGTGGACGGGAACCACTCTGCCCCGGCCTGGCGCGTCACCGTCTTCAGCTGCTCGATGGCGGCGGGGCGGTAGACGTCGGCGCTGACGGTCAGCACCTTCTTCTTGCGCTTCTCGATCAGGTACTTGGCCAGCTTGGCGGTGGTGGTGGTCTTGCCCGCACCCTGCAGGCCAGCCATCAGGATGACAGCCGGCGGCTGGGTCACCAGGTTGATGTCGCTGACCCCCTCGCCCATGGTGGCGGCCAGTTCCTTGTGCACCACGCCCACCAGCGCCTGGCCGGGGTTGAGCGAGCCCACCACCTCGGTGCCCAGCGCCTTCTCCTTGACCCGGGCGACTGAGTCGCGCACCACCGGCAGAGCCACATCGGCCTCCAGCAGGGCCATGCGCACCTCGCGCAGCATGTCGGCGACATTGCTGTCGGTGATGCGCGCCTGGCCGCGCATCGTCTTGACAAGGCGTGACAGGCGGTCTGAGAGAGTGGAGGCCATGGGCATGGCGGGCACGCCGTGAGGGCGTGGCCGCGAAAGTACACTGTGCCCGATGATTCTAACGACCGCCCCCCTCCACACCCTGGGCGTCGCGCCGCTGGTGCTGGCGCTGATGGCGGTGCTGGCCTACGCCGTGGCGGCCTGGCCATCGCGCAGCCTGTCACGCCTGCCGGCGCCGGCCCTGGTGGCCGGCTGGCTGCTGCACGCCGTGCTGCTGGCGCTCGACATCGGCGGCTGGGGCCGCGGCGAGGCGGGTGCCCGGCTGGGCTTCGGTCCGGTGCTGTCGCTCACCGTCTGGCTGGTGCTGGCGGTGCATGAGATCGAAAGCCGCTTCGTGCCGCTGCCCGGTGTGCGCCGGGTGCTGGCCATCAGTGGTGCGGTGGTGGTGATGGTGGCCTGGGCCTTTCCGGGCGAGGTGCGCGCGGCCTTGAGCATGTGGGCGCCTGTGCACTGGCTGCTGGGCGTGGCGTCCTATGCGCTGTTCGGCGCGGCCGTGCTGCATGCCTGGATGCTGGATTCTGCCGAGCGGCAGCTGCGCCTGCGCAAACCCGGTAGCGGCGCCTTCGGCCTGGCGCCGGCCGGTGGCACGCCCGGGCCGATGGGCATGCCCTTGATGCGGCTGGAGCGGCTGACCTTCCGCTTCGTCGAGGCCGGCTTCGTGGTGCTGACCGGGGCCCTGCTGCTGGGCGTGGCCACCGCGCCGCAATGGCGCTGGGACCACAAGACGGTGTTCTCCCTGCTGGGCTGGACGGTGTTTGCGGCGCTGCTGCTGGGCCGGCAGTGGCGCGGCTGGCGCGGCCGGCGTGCCACCCGCTGGTTGTATGTCGGCGCGGTGCTGCTGTTGCTGGCTTACGTGGGCTCGCGCTTCGTGTTCGAAGTGCTGGTCAACCGCAGCGCAGCTTGATCGGGCGGAGGCCTGGATGTTGAAGATCCTGTTGGTGCTGCTGGTGGTGGGCATCGGGGTGTGGAGCCTGGTCTCCCGCCTGCGCGGCCCGCGCCAAGACCCGGCC
Source organism: Aquabacterium sp. (assembly GCA_029865965.1). Taxonomy (GTDB): domain Bacteria; phylum Pseudomonadota; class Gammaproteobacteria; order Burkholderiales; family Burkholderiaceae_C; genus Pseudaquabacterium. The sequence goes on along the minus strand of JARXAJ010000122.1, from coordinate 8,495 downwards.
AGCACGGTTGGCAAAGGCAAGCCGGCCGACCACCTGCCGGTGGCCATGGTCGCGTGCGCCCAGTGCGGCCTGCATCTGCCCGCAGCGGATGCCGTGCCCGAGGGCCCGCGCCTGTATTGCAGCGATGCCCACCGCCGGCTGGGGCCGGCACCCACGCCGCCTGCAGAAACGCCGCCAGCACACACGCCGCCTGAATGAACGCCCCGGGCAACCGCCGGCAGGCCGACCGGCGCCAGGCCGACCGGCGTAAGCCGCCGTTGTCGACCGCCGAGGACGGCTGGTTCAGCGCCTGGGGTGCACCGGGCAACAGCGGCCGGGCCACACGCGGGGCCGATTCATCGCTGCTGGAACCCGAACCCGGGGCCCATGGTGACAGCCACTTCATCGCCCGTGAGGCCAAGCGCCTGGTCTCGACCGACGGTGCGGCGCTGCCGCGCATCCTGCGCACTTATGTGGCGGCGCGAGCGGGCCTGTCGCTGGCGCTGGTGCTGGCGCCTTTTCTGGCGTTGCTGGGCGGTGGCAAGCCGCCGGTGCTGGTGATCCTGGTGAGCCTGGCTTACGCCAGCCAGGCCATGTCGCTGTGGCTGCTGCAGGGCAGCCCCCATGGCCCGCAGCAGCCCGACCATCTGCTGCCGCGCCAGTGGTTGTGGACCATCGGCGTCGACCTGGTGGCGTTTTCGGCGCTGCGTGTTCTGGAGCCCCAGGCGCTGTTGAACTACACCGCCCTGCTGGTGTTGCCGGTGCTGATGTCGGGCGTGCTGATGCGCCGCCTGGTGGCCCTGGCCACGGCGGCGGCCCTGTCGCTGCTGCTGATGCTGGCAGTGTGGCCGCAGGCCACGGACGATGGCGACATGCTGCTGCTGCTGTCGCAGGCCGGCCTGGCCGGTGCCGGCCTGTTCCTGATTGCAATGCTGGCCAGCGAGCTGTCACAGCGCCTGGCACGGGAGGAGCGGTCGGCCCGCAGCAGCCTGGAGATGGCGCGCCAGCAAACCCTGCTGAACCGGCTGGTGATCGAGGAGATGGCCGATGGGGTGCTGGTGGTCGACCGACGCGGCCAGGTGCGTGCCATCAACCCCGCAGCACGCCAGCTGCTGGGCCCGGCCGGGGCTGGGATGGCCGTGCCCAGCCCGCTGGTCGACGAGCCCGGCCTGCGGCCATTGCAACGGGCCCTGGACCAGGCCTATGCCGAAGGCAGCTGGCCCGCCAGCGTGCGCGAGATCGCCCTGACCCTGCCCGACGGCGAACGCCGCATGCTGCAGCTGCGGGCGCGCTTCACCCGGCGCAGCGGCATCGCCGCCGACGGCACGCCGCCCGAAGACATCTGCGTGCTGTTTCTCGAAGACATGCGCACGGTGCAGGGCCGTGCCCGCAACGACAAGCTGGCCGCCATGGGCCGGGTGTCGGCCGGCATCGCGCATGAGATCCGCAACCCGCTGGCCGCCATCGCCCAGGCCAATGCGCTGCTGCTGGAAGACGAACTGCCGGCGCAGCAGCAACGCCTGTCGTGCATCGTGGCCGACAACGTCGAGCGGCTCAAGCGCATCGTCGACGACGTGCTGGCGGTGGTGCCCGGCACGGCCGCGCCCGCCACGCTGATCGACGCCACCGCCGATGTGGCGCTGGTCTGTGACGAATGGCGGCGCAGCGCGCTGCCCGAGGCCCAGCCTGGTGTGCGCCTGGTGGTGGATCTGCCGGCCAGGCAGCACCGGGTGCGCTTCGACACCGACCACCTGCGCCGGGTGCTGGTGAACCTGCTGGACAACGCCAGCCGGCATGCCAGCGACGAGCCGGGCGCCATCCGCCTGCGCCTGAGCACCGGCCCGGCCATTGGCGCGGTGACGGTGTCGGTGGCCAGCGACGGCGTGCCGATTCCGCCCGATGTGGAGCACCACCTGTTCGAGCCGTTCTTCTCCACCCGCAGCCGTGGCACCGGGCTCGGCCTGTATATTTGCCGCGAGTTGTGCGAGCGCCACGGCGCCAGCATGGACTTCAACCTGGCCCCGCCCGGGTCCAGGCACCGCAACGTGTTCAATGTGGTGATGCGCGCGGCGGACACCGGCACCGCAGCAGGCGCCCCGGCCAGCCCCACCACCGCATCTGGTGCCCGATGACTTCCAACTACAGCCTGCTGGTGGTCGACGACGAGCCCGACCTGCGCACCCTGTATGAGCTGAGCCTGCTGCGCGAAGGCTATGACGTCGACAGCGCCGGCTCAATTGCGGAAGCCTGGGCCCGGCTGGGCGAGCGCGGCTACAGCGCGGTGATCACTGACATGCGCCTGCCCGACGGCAACGGCATCGACCTGCTGCGCCGCCTGGACGCTGCCGGCCGACCCGAGAAGACCATCGTCATCACGGCCTACGGCTCGGCCGAGAACGCGGTGGAGGCGCTGAAGGCCGGCGCCTTCGACTACCTGACCAAGCCGGTGGACCTGCGCCAGTTCCGCGCCGTGGTGGCGTCGGCGCTAGGCCGCCCTGCGCCGGTTGCGGCCGATGCCGCACCGACGCGCTCCGCCTTGCGCACGGCTGCCGGCCGGGCCCAGTCTGCACTGGCCGTGCTGGTTGCCGCGCCAGGCAACCCGCCACTGCACCCGGCGCTGCAGCGCCTGGCCGGAGACTCACCGGCCATGCAGCAGGTGCGCGCGCTGATCGAGCGGGTGGCGCGCGGCATGGCCCCGGTGATGGTGCAGGGCGAATCAGGCACCGGCAAGGAACTGGCGGCCCGGGCGCTGCACGACGTCAGCCCGCGTGCGGCCCTGCCTTTCATCGCGGTGAACTGCGGCGCCATCCCCGAGCAGCTGCTGGAGGCCGAGTTCTTCGGCTATCGCAAGGGCGCCTTCACCGGCGCGGTGGAAGACCGGCAGGGTTTCTTCCAGGCCGCCCAGGGCGGCACCTTATTCCTCGACGAGATCGGTGATCTGCCGCTGGCCATGCAGAGCAAGCTGCTGCGGGCCATCCAGGAGCGGTCGGTGCGCCAGGTGGGTGCCACTGCCGAACTGCCGGTGAATGTGCGCATCGTCAGCGCCACCCACAAGGACCTGGCTGCCGAGGTGCAGGAGGGCCGCTTCCGCCAGGACCTGTTCTACCGCCTGAACGTGATCCAGGTGCGCATGCCGCCGCTGCGCGAGCGCGCCGGCGACCTGCCGGTGATCTGCGACGCGGTGCTGGCCCGCATTGCACGCGACGCCGGCGTGTCGCCACCGCCGCGCCTGACGCCGGACGCAATGGCATTGCTGGCGCAGCACGGCTTCCCCGGCAATGTGCGTGAGCTGGAGAACCTGCTGCACCGCGCCGTCACCCTGTCCGCCGACGAGCTGATCACCCCGGCCGACCTGGGCGTGGGCGGTGAGTTCGGCAGCGACAGCGAGTGGCAGGCCATCGATGCCCGGGCCCTTGCCGAGCCCGCAGCGGTGCCGGCGCCCGCGCCGGCTGATGCCGCACCGCTGCCCGCCGATCTGGTGGCCCACCTGGACGCGGTGGAGCGCGACATCCTGGTGCGCGCGCTGGAGCGCCACCGTTTCAACCGCACGGCAGCGGGCACCAGCCTGGGCCTGTCACTGCGGCAGATGCGCTACCGCATGGCCCGCCTGGGCATCCTGGTGGCCGAGCACGGGCCGGAATGACCGGGGCCGGCGGCAGCAGCCCGCGGTGGCAGCGCGGCTGGTGGACCGGCGCGCAGCGCATCCGCTCGCCCAACCACGGCCCGCGGCCGGTGGGTGCGGCCATCGATCTGGTCGTGCTGCATTCCATCAGCCTGCCACCTGGTGCGTTTGGCGGTGACGAGATCGTCCGCTTGTTCACCAACCAGCTCGACTGGTCGGCCCATCCGTACTTCGAGACCATCCGCGGGCTGCAGGTGTCGGCCCACTTCCTGGTGCGGCGCGGCGGGCACACGCTGCAGTTCGTGTCCACCGACCGACGCGCCTGGCATGCCGGCACGTCAGCATGGCAGGGCCGGCCCAACTGCAACGACTACAGCATCGGCATCGAGCTGGAGGGGCTGGAAGGCGGCACCTTCGAGCCCGCCCAGTACGGCGCCCTGGTGGCACTGCTGCGGGCCCTGGCCCGGCGCCACCCGCTGCAGGCCGTCACCGGCCATGAGCATGTGGCGCCGGGCCGCAAGCAAGACCCCGGGCCGGGTTTCGACTGGCAGGCCCTGCTGGCCTGGCCCGGCTATCCGGTGGGGCTGCTGCCGGGCCATTGAACGCCAGCCCGGCGCGTCCACAGTCTGTCCACAGCTGGTCCACAGGCTGGGGGGTAAATACACTACCGGTAGTGCTTGAAGACGGCTGATGCGCTAGATATAGTGGACCCTCGTGCTACTCTTCAAGCCTTGGCCTGACACGTTGCCTTGCCATGCAGCCTGTCCCGCGCAAAGCCCCAACACCACCCGATGTCCCGCGACCATGCCGGGGCCAGGCAGGCGCAATGCCTGCACTGCGGGGGTTGTTGGTTGCCAGGGCACGACGCTTCTTGACTCGATCACCGGGCGGCTGCCCAGCCGCCAGCCACACAGAGGGAACTTCATGCAGACCATCGCCACCACCACAGCCACCGCCATGATTCCGCCCCGCCTGCCGCAACCGGCAGCGCCCGGCAGTTCAGCCTATGCCGGCTACCAGATCATCCGGCGCAATGGTTCGGTGGTGTCGTTCGAGCCGAACAAGATCGCTGTGGCCTTGATGAAGGCCTTCCTGGCGGTGCATGGCACCCAGGGTGCGGCGTCGGCCAGCGTGCGCGAGACGGTGGACGCGTTGACCGAAAGCGTGGTGCGCGCCCTGCTGCGCAGCCGCCCGGGTGGCGGCACCTTTCATATCGAAGACGTGCAGGACCAGGTCGAACTGGGCCTGATGCGCGGCAGCCACCATGAAGTGGCACGCGCCTATGTGCTGTACCGCGAGCGCCGCACACAGGAGCGTGCCCGCCAGGGCCAGGCCGCCGCCCCGCAAGAGCCGCTGCTGCATGTGCTGGACCGTGGCCAGCGTGTGCCGCTGGACCTGGCCGCGCTGGCGGCGCTGATCGAATCCGCCTGTGAGGGCCTGGGTGCCGACGTGCGCCCTGACCCCATCTTCCAGGAGACCCGCCGCAACCTGTATGACGGCGTGCCCATCGATGAAGTGCACAAGGCCAGCATCCTGGCAGCCCGCACCCTGATCGAGAAGGACCCGGCCTACACCCGCGCCACTGCCCGCCTGCTGCTGCACACCATCCGCAAAGAGATCCTGGGCGAGGAGGTCACCCAGGCGCAGATGGCCGAGCGCTATGCCGAGTACTTCCCGCAGTTCATCAAGAAGGGCGTGCAGGCCGAGCTGCTCGACCCCAGGCTGCAGCAGTTCGACCTGGCCCGCCTGGGCGCAGCCTTGCAGGCCGAGCGCGACTTCCAGTTCGACTACCTGGGCCTGCAGACCCTGTTCGACCGTTACTTTCTGCACATTGACGAGCAGCGCATCGAGATGCCGCAGGCCTTCTTCATGCGGGTGGCCATGGGCCTGTCGCTCAACGAGATCGACCGCGAGGCGCGGGCCATCGAGTTCTACAACGTGCTGTCGACCTTTGACTTCATGAGCAGCACACCCACGCTGTTCAATGCCGGCTCGCTGCGCAGCCAGTTGTCGTCCTGCTACCTGACCACGGTGGCCGATGACCTGGATGGCATCTACGAGGCGCTGAAGGAGAACGCGCTGCTCTCCAAGTTTGCCGGTGGCCTGGGCAATGACTGGACCCGGGTGCGTGCGCTGGGCAGCTACATCAAGGGCACCAATGGCAAGAGCCAGGGCGTGGTGCCGTTCCTGAAGGTGGTCAACGACACGGCAGTGGCCGTCAACCAGGGTGGCAAGCGCAAGGGCGCGGTGTGCGCCTACCTGGAGACCTGGCACCTCGACATCGAAGAGTTCCTGGAGCTGCGCAAGAACACCGGTGACGACCGTCGGCGCACCCACGACATGAACACCGCCAACTGGATCCCCGACCTGTTCATGCGCCGGGTGATCGAGGGCGGCCAGTGGACGCTGTTTTCCCCCAGCACCTGCCCCGACCTGCACGACAAGTTCGGCGCCGACTTCGAGCAGGCCTACGTGGCCTATGAAGCCAAGGTCGATCGTGGCGAAATCAAGCTGCACAGGCGCCTGCCCGCCAAGGACCTGTGGCGCAAGATGCTGACCATGCTGTTCGAGACCGGCCACCCCTGGGTGACCTTCAAGGATGCCTGCAACGTGCGCAGCCCGCAGCAGCATGTCGGCGTGGTGCATTCCAGCAACCTGTGCACCGAGATCACGCTCAACACCAGCGACACCGAAATCGCCGTGTGCAACCTGGGCTCGGTCAACCTGGCCCAGCATCTGCTGGACGGCCAGATCGACCAGGCCAAGCTCAAGCGCACTGTGACCACGGCCATGCGCATGCTCGACAACGTCATCGACATCAACTACTACGCGGTGAAGAAGGCGCGCGACAGCAACCTGCGCCACCGCCCGGTGGGCCTGGGCATCATGGGCTTCCAGGACGCGCTGTACCAATTGCGCGTGCCCTACGCCAGCCAGCAGGCGGTTGAGTTTGCAGACCGCAGCATGGAGGCTGTGTGCTATCACGCCTACTGGGCCAGCACCGACCTGGCCGAGGAGCGCGGCCGCTACAGCAGCTACCGTGGCAGCCTGTGGGACCGCGGCATCCTGCCGATCGACAGCCTGGACCTGCTCAGCGCAGCCCGCGGTGGCTATGTGGACGTGGACCGCAGCACCACGCTGGAATGGGACGCACTGCGCACGCGGATTGCCCAGCATGGCATGCGCAACAGCAACTGCGTGGCGATCGCCCCCACCGCCACCATCAGCAACATCATCGGTGTGGACGCGTCCATCGAGCCCTGCTTCGGCAACCTGTCGGTCAAGAGCAACCTGTCGGGCGAGTTCACCGTCGTCAACGAGTATCTGGTGCGCGATCTGAAGAGCCTGGGCCTCTGGGACGACGTGATGGTGATGGACCTGAAGCACTTCGACGGCAGCCTGCGCCGCATTGACCGCGTGCCCGAAGACATCAAGGCCCTGTATGCCACCGCCTTCGAGGTCGATGCGCAATGGCTGGTGGAAGCCGCTGCCCGCCGCCAGAAGTGGATCGACCAGGCGCAGAGCCTGAACATCTACTTGGCGGGCGCATCGGGCAAGAAGCTCGACGACATCTACAAGCTGGCCTGGCTGCGCGGCCTGAAGACCACCTACTACCTGCGCACCATGGGCGCCACCGCAGCCGAGAAGTCGACCGTGGCGGCCGGTGCGATGAACGCTGTGTCCAGTGGCGCGGCGATCGCTGGTGGCCTGTCGGCGCTGGATGCGGCTGCGCTGCAGGCCCAACATGCAATCGACGCGACTCCGGCCAGCGACATCAAGTTCTGTTCGATCGACGAACCCGATTGCGAAGCCTGCCAGTGATGCTGCACGCACCAAGCCCTTCGACACGCGATGCACGGCCACAACAACGTGACCGTTCAACTGTCAAGAAGTGCTTGGTGTTTGATGACAACACTCCGATAATTCAAACCATAGGAAGTACACACATGCTGGTCTGGGAAGACGACGTCAAGCTCCCCTCGACGACACCACTGAAGCCTTCAGCGCCGCAAGCCGGAACCCCCGCGCGGCAGGTGTTTCTGTCACCTCTTACACCACCGCATAGCCCACCTCTGCCGCAGCTGCAGCAGACCGTTCCTGCATCTGCCCTGGTGGCTGCTGCCGCTTCGAAGCTGCTGCCCGAGCCTGTTGCGCCGATGGCTGCGGTGCGCCGGATCAGTGCCGATGAGAAGCGCATCATCAACGGCCAGACCGACGTGAATCAACTGGTGCCGTTCAAGTACAAGTGGGCCTGGGAAAAGTACCTGGCCACTTGCGCCAACCACTGGATGCCGCAAGAGGTGAACATGTCGCGCGACATCGCGACCTGGAAGGACCCTAACGGCCTGACCGATGACGAGCGGCGCATCATCATGCGCAACCTCGGCTTCTTCGTCACCGCTGACTCGCTGGCTGCCAACAACATCGTGCTGGGCACTTACCGGCACATCACCGCGCCCGAGTGCCGGCAGTTCCTGTTGCGCCAGGCGTTTGAAGAGGCGATCCACACCCACGCCTACCAGTACATCGTCGAGAGCTTGGGCCTGGATGAGAGCGAGATCTTCAACGCCTACAACGAGGTGCAGTCGATCCGCGACAAGGACCAGTTCCTGATCCCGTTCATCAACGTGATCATGGACCCGAACTTCAAGACCGGCACGCTGGAGACTGACCAGACCTTGCTGCGCAGCCTGATCGTGTTTGCCTGCCTGATGGAAGGCATGTTCTTCTACGTCGGCTTCACCCAGATCCTGGCCATGGGCCGCCAGAACAAGATGACGGGTGCGGCCGAGCAGTACCAGTACATCCTGCGCGACGAGTCCATGCACTGCAACTTCGGCATCGACCTGATCAACCAGATCAAGCTGGAGAACCCGCAGCTGTGGACGCCGGC
>JARXAJ010000022.1 GCA_029865965.1 Aquabacterium sp. | reverse complement strand
GCCGCCGCGCTGCTGACCGACGCCAGCGCCGACGTGCTGCGCCAGCTGTACCCGCAGGCGGCGCGCACGGCCGGGCTGTAACGGGCCGCCCGGGGCGCGGCACCGGCACTACGGCCAGCGGCTGCGGCGGCCGGACTCAGGGCGGCGCAGCCTGGAACTGGCGTGTGGTGAGCCCGGTCCAGCGCCTGGTGGCCCGGCGCAGGCTGCGCGCATCGGCAAAGCCCGTCGCCACCGCCACCTCGGCGATCGACAAGTGGCCGTCGCGCATCAGTTGCAGGGCGCGCGTGCGGCGCTCGGCGTCGAGGATGGTGGCAAAGGTCAGGCCTGCGGCGACCAGGCGGCGGCGCAGCGTGCGCTCGGTCAGGTGCGATGACGACCGAATACGCCTCAGCGCTGTCTTCGCCGTGGATGCGCACGAAGTGCCCGGTCGAGGGCAGGAACTCGACCGCCAGGTCGAGCATGGCGCGCGAATCGGCCGACGCCAGCGGGCACAAGCGGGCTCCAGCGGGCAGGGCGCATGGTCATACGGGTAAACACCATATTGTGCGCGCCGACCCCCGCTTGGGCGGCGCGGTGGCCAATCTGTCCGCTGGCGTCCTCCTCGTGGCAGGGCCGGCACCGAAAACAGGCACATGGCTGCCGTCGGTACGCGCTGCCCGCCTCGATCCGGCGCCAGTCCGGCTTGCATCTGCCCTGTCTTCCAGAGAGTTTCGACAACAGGATCCAGGGCGCCGCGCCCTCGCGGGCCAGGATGTCCAGCGGTGGCGTGAGGGCCGTCGCCCAGGGATAGCGCCCTTGGTGCGCAGCCAGCTTGTAGCTGTTCCACAGCGTGGCCGCGTGCGGCACCAGCACCTGGGTCTGCAGCAGGCTGCGCAGGGCGTCGATGGCCGGTGCCAGCCGGGCGGTGTCAGCGATGGTGGCGACGAGCTGGTGGCTTGCGGCCGGACGGCGGGCCAGCCAGAAGGTGGCCCGGGTCACCACGAGCTGGTGCAGGCCGGCGGAGAGATCGTCCACACCGGCTTCGACCGTTTCGCAGGGGCGTCCACCGCCAGGCTTTCGCGCACCGGCGTCGGCCCGTCGCTGAGCGGGTTGATCGCCCCGTCGAATTACGGACCGCTGTGTGGTTGCTTCAGCGCATCGATTGTTCGGTCACCATGGACCGCCACGGATCGGCGGTGGATCGCTCCATCCGTGCGATAGAACGCCGGCCTCCACCTCTGCCACCTGTCGGCCGCCTGGCGGCGCAGCCGGGCCTTTATGCACCGCAGCCCAGGCAGTTGCCGCGACGGCAGCCTCAGCCCGCCTCGCCGGTGATCGCCTCGATCTCTGACTGCAGCACCAGCCAGCGTTCTTCCAGCGTCGCCACCTCGGCGCTCAGGTGGTTCAGGCGCCGGCCGGTTTCGGCGATGTCGGGGCCGCTGCGCTTGCCGTCTGCCAGCGCAGCTTCCAGCGCCACGCGCTCGGCGGCCAGCTTCTCCATGCGGGCATCGATCTGCTGCACCTCGGCGCGCAGCGGGCGGGTGCGGTTGGCGACCAGGTTGCGCTGCTGGCCGCTCTGCTTGCGGTCCTGCGGGTTGTCGCGCTTGAAGGCGCCCGGGCTCTTGGCATCGGGCGCGCTGGCACGGGCCACGGCCTTGGGGCTGAGGATGGAAGACGCAGACGGTCCCACCGCTGGCGTCGACAGGATGGGCGCCGCCCCGGGCACCGGCGGCGGCGGCAGGCCACGCGCATTGGCGCGGCTGACTTCGAGCAGCCACTTCTGGTAGTCGTCCAGGTCGCCGTCGAAAGGCAGCACGCCGCCCGAGGTGACCAGCCAGAACTCGTCGCATACCTCGCGCAGCAGGGCGCGGTCGTGGCTGACCAGCATCACCGAGCCTTCGAACTCGTTGAGCGCGATCGACAGTGCCTCGCGGGTGTTCAGGTCCAGGTGGTTGGTGGGCTCGTCCAGCAGCAGCAGGTTGGGCTTGCCCCAGACGATGGTGGCCATCACCAGGCGCGCCCGTTCGCCGCCGGACAGCGTGCCCACCTTCTGGTGCACCATGTCGCCGACAAAGCGGAACTGACCCAGGAAGTTGCGCAAATCCTGCTCACGCCCCTCGTTGCCGCTGGCGCCGCTCTCGCGCGCCAGGCGCACCATGCGCTGCATCGGCGTGTCGTCCTCGCTCAGTAAATCCAGCTCCTGCTGGGCGAAGTAGCCCACCGCCAGGCCCTTGCCCTCGGCAAATTCACCACCCAGCGGCTGCAGCGCATGGGCGATGGTCTTGACCAGGGTGGATTTGCCCTGGCCGTTGGCGCCCAGGATGCCGATGCGCTGGCCGGCCATCACGCTGCGGGTGATGTGCCGCACGATGGTCACCGGCGGCTCGCCGGCTTCCAGTGCCGGGTAGCCGCACTGCAGCTCGCGCATCGTCAGCATCGGGTTGGGCAGGTTCTGCGGCTGGCGGAATTCGAATTCGAACTCGGCGTCCATCAGCACCGGCCCCAGCTTGACCATGCGGTCCAGCGCCTTCACCCGGCTTTGCGCCTGCTTGGCCTTGCTGGCCTTGGCCTTGAAGCGGTCGATGAACTTCTGCAGGTGGGCGATCTTCTCCTGCTGCTTGCCGAAGGCGGCCTGGGCCTGCTCCATGCGCTCGGCGCGCATGGTCTCGAACGCCGTGTAGTTGCCGCCATAACGGGTGAGCTGGGCGTTGTCCAGGTGCACGGTGACGCTGGTGATGGCGTCGAGAAACTCGCGGTCGTGGCTGATCACGATCATCAACCCGTTGTAGCGCTTGAGCCAGCCTTCCAGCCACACCAGGGCGTCCAGGTCCAGGTGGTTGGTGGGCTCGTCCAGCAGCAGCAGGTCGGCCGGGCACATCAGGGCGCGGGCCAGTTGCAGGCGCATGCGCCAGCCGCCCGAGAAACTGTTGACCGGCGCGTCCAGCTGGTCGACGCGGAAACCCAGGCCCAGCAGCAGGGCCTGGGCGCGGGCCGGCGCGTCGAAGGTGCCGGCCTGCTCCAGCAGCATGTAGGCGTCGGCGATCGCGTGGCCGTCGTCGCTGTGCTCGGCAGCGGCCAGCGCGGCGCGGGCTTCCATCAGCGGCAGGTCGCCTTCCAGCACGAAATCGGTGGCGCCATCGCTGGTCTCGGGCATGTTCTGCGCCACCTCGCCCAGGCGCCAGGCGGGCGGCATCTCCAGATCACCGGCGTCGGCCTGCAGCCGGTTGGCGATCAACGAAAACAGGCTGGACTTGCCCGCGCCGTTGCGCCCCACCAGGCCCACCTTCTCGCCGGGGTTCAGGGTCACGCTGGCGTCTTTCAACACCACCTTGACGCCGCGGCGCAGCGTCAGGTTCTTCAACTGGATCATGGGGAGGGGCGTTGGGGGGTCGGAAGGTAGAGCAGGGCGGTGCGGGTGGCCAGCAGCACCTGGTCGTCGCCGGCGCTGGTGGGCAGCCACACCACGTCCAGCGTGGGAAAGGCGGCGTCGAAGTGCGGCCGCTCGTGGCCGATCTCCAGCACCAGCACGCCGTCGGGCGTGAGGTGCTGCGCGGCCTGCGCCAGCAGGCGGCGGATGAAGTCCATGCCGTCGGCACCGCCGGCCAGGGCCAGCGCCGGCTCGGCCCGGAACTCGGCCGGCAGCGCGGCCATCGACGCCTGGTTGACGTAGGGCGGGTTGCACAGGATCAGATCGTAGACACGGTTGGCCACGGCGGCCAGGCCGTCGCCGGGGTGCAGGGTGATGCGCCCGGCCAGCTGGTGGCGGTCGATGTTGATCTGCGCCACCGCCAGCGCGTCGGTGCTCAGGTCGGCGGCGTCCACCGCCACCTCCGGCCAGGCGATCGCAGCCAGCACCGCCAGGCTGCCGTTGCCGGTGCACAGGTCGAGCACGTGGCGGGTGCCGTCGCTCAGCCAGGCGTCGATGCTGCCCTCGGCCAAGGGTTCTGCAATCAGCGAGCGCGGGATGATGCAGCGCGCATCCACGGTGAACGGCACGCCCTGCAGCCAGGCTTCGCCGGTCAGGTAGGCGGCTGGCTGGCGGCTGGTGATGCGCTGGTCGATCAGGCTGTCGACGGCATCCAGGTGGGCGTCGTCCACGTCCAGCTCGGCCACGTCGTCCAGCGCGTCCAGCGGCATCTGCAGCCGCCACAGCACCAGCCAGGCGGCCTCGTCGAAGGCATTGGTGGTGCCTTGCCCAAACGAAACGCCCGCCTCGTTGAGGCGGGCGCAGCTGGCCTCGATCAGTTCCATCACGTTCATGTTGGCCCCTTGGTCGCTGCGCGCCCGTCCCCGAAGGGGAGCAGCCGGCTTGGCACGGCCCGGCGCCGGCTCACGTGAGCAATGCCTTCAGCGTGCGCAGATAGATGTTCTTCAGCGGTGTGATGTCGGCCACCCGCACGCATTCGTCCACCTTGTGGATGGTGGCGTTGATCGGGCCGAACTCGACCACCTGGTCGCAGATGGGTGCGATGTAGCGGCCGTCGCTGGTGCCACCGGTGGTGCTGAGCACCGGGCGGATGCCGCATTCGCCTTCGATGGCATCGGCCAGCGCCTGGCTCAGGCTGCCCGGGCGGGTGAGGAAGGGCGAGCCGCCCAGCGTCCAGGCCAGGGTGTAGGTCAGCCCATGCTGCTGCAGCAGGGCATCCACCCGCGCCTTCAGGCCTTCGGGCGTGCTGTCGGTCGAGAAGCGGAAGTTGAAATCCACCTCCACCGTGCCGGGGATGACATTGCCCACGCCGGTGCCGCCATGGATGTTGCTGACCTGCCAGGTGGTGGGCGGGAAGTGGTCGTTGCCGGCATCCCAGGTGGTGGCGGCCAGCTCGGCCAGCGCCGGGGCCAGCTGGTGGATGGGGTTGCGCGCCAGCTGCGGGTAGGCCACATGGCCCTGCACGCCCTGCACCGTGAGCCGGGCCGACAGCGAGCCCCGGCGGCCGTTCTTCACCATGTCGCCCAGCCGGTCGACCGACGTGGGCTCGCCGACGATGCAGCAGTCCAGCCGTTCGCCGCGCGCCTGCAGCGCCTGCACCACCCGCACCGTGCCGTCGGTGGACGGGCCTTCCTCGTCGCTGGTCAACAACAGGGCCAGGCTGCCGGCATGCTGCGGATGGGCGGTGACGAATTCTTCGGCCGCCACCGCCATCGCGGCGATGGAAGTCTTCATGTCGGCCGCGCCGCGGCCATAGAGCAAGCCGCCACGGTGGCTGGGCACGAAGGGGTCACTGGTCCAGGCGGCCAGCGGGCCGGTGGGCACCACGTCGGTGTGGCCGGCCAGCACCACGGTGGGCCCGGGCCGCGCGCCCCGGTGCACCGCCCACAGGTTGGTGACGCGGAAGTTGTCGGGGCCGCACAGCAGGGTTTCGCAGGCAAAGCCCAGCGGCGCCAGCCGTTCGGTCACCAGGGCCTGGCAGCCGGCGTCGTCGGGCGTGACCGACGGGCGGGCGATCAGTTGTTCCAGCAGGCGCAGCGTGGCCAGGTCGTCGGTCATCGGCGGGTCGTTCAGGTGTTCAGGCTGGGAAAGCTGCTGCCACGGCGTGGCACAAAGCCATCGGGCATCACATCGATGATGAAGTCGGTGTACTCGGGCGCATCGTCGTCGTCGCCCATCTTGCGCGGCGTGGCGCGCGAGACCGGCCCGGCCTCGTTCTGCAGCCGCCAGACCAGGTTGGTGACCGAGTCGGCGTGGGACAAGCCTTCCTCGCGGCTGACGATGCCCTCACCGATCATGCGGGCCAGTGATTCCTCGAAGCTGCAAGAGCCTTCGGCCATCGATTTCTCGACCGCATCCTTGACGCCGATGAAGTCGCCCTTCTCGATCAGCTCGGCCACCAGGTTGGTGTTGAGCAGGATCTCCACTGCCGGCATGCGCCCGCCGGCTTCGGCCCGCAGCAGGCGCTGCGAGACGATGGCGCGCAGGCCGGCAGCCAGGTCGCCCAGCAGCACCGGGCGTGCCTCGGGCGTGTAGAACGACAGGATGCGGCCCAGCGCATGGTGGCTGTTGTTGGCATGCAGCGTGGCCAGCACCAGGTGGCCCGACAGGGCATAGCTCAGGGCCGCACTCATGGTCTCGCGGTCGCGGATCTCGCCGATCAGGATGCAGTCAGGGCTTTGGCGCAGCGCGTTCTTCAGGGCGATCTGCAGGCTTTCGGTGTCGCGGCCCACCTCGCGCTGGTTGACCACGCACTTCTTGCTTTGAAACAGAAACTCGATCGGCTCCTCGATGGTGAGGATGTGGCCGGGCAGGGTGCGGTTGCGCCGCTCCAGCATGGCCGCCAGCGTGGTGCTCTTGCCTGAGCCGGTGGCGCCCACCATCAGGATCAGGCCGCGCTTTTCCAGCACTAGTTGGCCCAGCAGCATCGGCACGTTCAGCGAATCGAGTGCCGGGATCACATGCGGGATGTGGCGCACCACCCCGGCAATGGAGCCGCGCTGCTTGAAGGCCGATATGCGGAAGCTGCCCACCCGGTCGATGGCCACTGCCAGGTTCAGCTCGCCGGTGTCGTCCAGCTCTTCCAGTTGCTGCGGGCTCAGCACCTCGGCCAGCAACTGGCGCGGTTGCTGGGGTGTCAGCACCTGGTCGCTCAACTGCAGCATCTGGCCGTGGATCTTGATCAGCACCGGCATGTTGGCCGACAGGAACACATCCGACGCCTGGCGCTCGGCCATCAGGCGCATCACGCGATCCATGCGTCCGGACATGTCAGCCCCTTGTCTGCTGTGTCGGTCGGGTTATGGGCGCAGCAAGTCGTTGATGCTGGTCTTGCTGCGCGTCTGCGCATCGACCCGCTTCACGACGATGGCCGCATACATGCTGTAGGGCTGGCCGTTGGCAGCGGTCTTGGGCAGGTTGCCGCTGACGACCACGCTGCCGCTGGGCACGCGGCCGTAGCTGATGTCGCCGGTCTCGCGGTTGAAGATGGGCGTGCTCTGGCCCAGGTACACGCCCATGCCCAGCACCGAGTTCTCTTCGACGATCACGCCTTCGACCACCTCGGAGCGGGCGCCGATGAAGCAGTTGTCCTCGATGATGGTGGGGTTGGCCTGCAGCGGCTCCAGCACGCCGCCGATGCCCACGCCGCCGCTCAGGTGCACGTTCTTGCCGATCTGCGCGCAGCTGCCCACGGTGGCCCAGGTGTCGACCATGGTGCCTTCATCGACATAGGCGCCGATGTTCACGTAGCTGGGCATCAGCACCACGCCCTTGCCCAGGAAGCTGCCTCGGCGGGCCACGGCCGGCGGCACCACGCGCACGCCGCTGGCGCGGATGGCGGCTTCGTCGATGTGCGAGAACTTGGTGGGCACCTTGTCGAAGAAGGTCAGCCCGCCGGCATGCACCGGCTGGTTGTCGTGCAGGCGGAAGCTCAGCAGCACCGCCTTCTTCAGCCACTGGTGCAC
>JARXAJ010000185.1 GCA_029865965.1 Aquabacterium sp. | reverse complement strand
GACATCCAGGTGGGCCGCACCGGCAAGCTGACGCCGGTGGCCAAGCTGGCGCCGGTGTTCGTCGGCGGCACCACGGTCAGCAATGCCACGCTGCACAACCTGTTCGAGCTGCGGCGCAAGGGTGTGCGCCTGGGCGACACGGTGGTGGTGCGGCGCGCCGGCGACGTGATCCCCGAGGTGGTGGGCCGTGTGCCCGGCGTGCGCCTCGCCTATGTGCCCAACTTCCGCATGCCGCGGCAGTGCCCGGTGTGCGGCAGCGCTGTCCGGCGTGAGCGCGGCGGCATGGACCACCGCTGCTCGGGCGGCCTGTTCTGCCCGGCCCAGCGCAAGCAGGCCATCCTGCACTTTGCAGGCCGGCGGGCCATGGACGTGGAGGGCCTGGGCGACAAGCTGGTCGATCAACTGGTCGACAGCGGCCTGATCCGCACCCTGCCCGAGCTGTACACCCTGGGCGTGGCCAAGCTCAGCGTGCTCGACCGCATGGGCGGCAAGAGCGCGGCCAACCTGGTGGCGGGGCTGGACAAGAGCCGCCAAGCCACGCTGCCGCGCTTCTTGTATGCGTTGGGCATCCGCCAGGTCGGCGAGACCACCGCCAAGGACCTGGCGCGCCACTTCGGCAGCCTAGACCGCATCATGGACGCCTGCACCGACCAGTTGCTGCAGGTCAAGGACGTGGGACCGATCGTGGCCGCGGCCATCCGCACGTTCTTCGACCAGCCGCACAACCGTGAGGTGGTGGAGCAACTGCGCGCTGCCGGCATCACCTGGCCCGAAGGCGATGGCGCCATCGACAGCGCCGCGCCGCAACCGCTGGCCGGCCAGACCCTCGTGCTGACCGGCACCCTGCCCACGCTGAGCCGCGATGAGGCCAAGGCGCTGATCGAGGCCGCAGGCGGCAAGGTGGCCGGGTCGGTGTCGAAGAAGACCCACCATGTGGTGGCTGGTGACGAGGCCGGCAGCAAGCTGGACAAGGCGCGCGAGCTGGGCATCTCCATCCTGGACGAGGCGGGGCTTCTGGCCTTGTTGGCACAGGCATAGACTGCGCCGACCACCGCGAAGACAGGAGACATGGACCATGTCCACAGGCCGGGAACCGTTTCGCATCTTCATCAGCCACAAGCACGACGACCATGACGCGGCTGCGGCGCTGGCAGCGGTGCTGACTGAAGTCGATGAGCAGATCAAGTGCTTCGTCTCCGGCGCGCACCTGGTGGCCGGCACCGACTGGAATGCCGAGATCCGCACCCAACTGCTGGACAGCCACCTGCTGCTGCTGTTGTTCACCGAGCCGTCAAAGAGCTGGGACTGGTGTCTGTACGAGGCCGGGCTGTTCACCAGCCTGGGTGACGAGCATTCGGTGGTGTGCCTCTACCGGGCCGGCGGCGCAGCGCCCCGGCCGCTGAAGGCGCTGCAGTGCGTGCAGGTGACCGTGCCGCTGGTGCAGCAGTTCCTGCGCCAGTTGTGTTTGGAGACCTGGCGCGTCTCCCGCAAGTGGCGCCTGGGCGGGCTGCGGCACAAGACCAACGAGGACGACTTCCTGGCTGCGGCCACCAGGGTCGTCGCGCTGTTCCCCCCGCCGCGCATCGAGGCTGCGCCCACGCCGCACCTGGCGCACTACCCCTGCCACCGTGTGGTGCTCGACCTGCGCGGCCAGCCCTGCGCGCACGCGGGCATCCCCGACAGTGCCTGGGTGGTCGAAGGCGAGGGCGCCACATCCACTTTCACCATGTCGCTGTTCAACCTGACGCGTGGCCTGCGCCACCGCACCTGGCACGACCTGGTGCAGGCCAGCGGCGACCCGGGCGGACTGTGGCTGGCCCATCTGAACCAGCGTTATGCCGCCGCCGTCCGTGAAGAATTGTTCTCGCCCGCCCTGATCACGCCCATGCCCTTGATCGACGCCTACACCGGCCAGCGCCGCCGCAGCTATCGGCCGGTGATCTATGAGATCCAGCGCGCGCCGGCTTGCGACCCGTCGTCAGCCGGGCCCGAGTCGCTGCAGCCGATGCAGCTGACCCTGGTGCTCGACCCCGTGTACGAGACTGCCTAGCGCAGGATTGGCGCGGCCGGTGGCACGCCGCATGACTGCGCCAGCGTGATCGTGCTGTGCTGCTGGAGGGCCAGGCTGGGTGGAGGCTGCAGCGCGCTGCGATCAGCCCTTGGCTGCTCGATCGTCACGCCATTGACACGGGCAGCAGGTCAGAATTTTGGGTTGTCAATCTCATGATGCTTTCGTCCGCCGCTCCGAACAAGCGCGCCACCGTGCCGTCGGTGCTTGCATTGGGCCTGGCCCAGGCCCCCGAGACGCTGGCCTACGGTTTGCTGGCGCTGGCGCCGCTGGGCGCCGCCTTCGGGCCGCAAGCCATGGGCCTGGCGCTGGCCAGTGCGGTGCTGGCCAATGTGGTGGCGGCGCTGGCCGGCGGTGGGCGGGTGATCAGCGCTCCGCGGGCCGCCATGGCACTGCTGTGCGGGGCGATGGTGGGTGTGCTCGTCAGCCACCGGGGGCCGGCCGGTGCGCTGACCTTGGCCCATGTGCTGGCCCTGCTGGCGGGCGCACTGGCGGCTGCAGGCGCGTTGCAAATGCTGTTCGGTCTGCTGCGCCTGGGTGAGATCGTCAAGTTCACGCCGCACCCGGTGCGGCTGGGCTTGTCCAGCGGCGTCGGCCTGCTGCTGGCACTGCATGCGGTGCCGGTGGTGCTGGGGCAGGGTTTCGGTACGCCCTTGCCGGGCAGCCTGGCATTGGCCTCGCCCGGTGCCATCGGTGTGGCACTGGCTGCCCTGGTGGTGCTGCTGGGCGCCGAACACCTGCGCCGGCGCGGGCGCCGCCTGCTGCTGCCGCCCGCGCTGTGGGCCCTGGCTGCCGGCACGCTGGTGCAGTTGGCGCTGTACCGCCTGGGCGGGGTGCCCGGGCCGCTGGTCGGCGTGCCGGCGCTGCCGCCACCGTGGTTTCTGCAGGCGGGTGGCGCCACCGCCAGCGGGCCCTGGCTGCCGCCCAGCCTGGCCATGCCGCTGGTGCTGTTCTCGATCACCGTGGCGGTGCTGGGCGTGCTGGACACGCTGCTGGCCAGCTCCGTGGTGGACGGCAGGCTGCGCCAGTCTGGCGACGCCAGCCGGGCGCTGCGTGCCCAGGGCCTGGCGGCGCTGGTGGCGGGCGCCTTGTGCAGCATGCCGGTGTCGGCCTCGGTGCAGCGATCACTGGCCTTGCTGGATGCCGCGCCTGGCTGGAAGCAGGGCGTGCTGGCCTATGCGCTGGCGCTGTTGGCCTGGCTGCTGCTGGCGCCGCAGGCCCTGGGCTGGCTGCCGCTCAGCGCCATCGGCGCGGTGCTGTTGGCGCAGGGCCTGCAGTCGGTTGACCCGTGGCTGTGG
Organism: Aquabacterium sp.; assembly: GCA_029865965.1. GTDB lineage: Bacteria > Pseudomonadota > Gammaproteobacteria > Burkholderiales > Burkholderiaceae_C > Pseudaquabacterium. The sequence continues at coordinate 14,795 of JARXAJ010000185.1, read as the reverse complement.
CGCGCCCCGCTGGCGCAGGTGCTGTCGCGCCCTGGCACCACGCCGTTGGATGCCGCGCAGCGGCGTCTGCTGGCAGCCAACTGGGGCGTGGCGCTGGCGGTGGCCGTCAGCAGCCTGGTGCTGGGCCTGGCGGCGGCGGTGGCGCTGGGCGCGGCCGGCGCGGTGCTGCTGTTCGTGCGGGCCAACATGCGGCCGGTGGTGCGCAGCCAGCACAGCGGTGCAGTGCGGCGGTCACTGAAGTACCGCGGCCAGCGCCAGGTGGCGTTGCTGCAGGCCGAGGGCCACCGCATCGTGGTGCTGGAGCTGCAGGGCGCGTTGTTCTTCGGCACCGCCGATGCGTTGCGCGTCTGCCTGTCGCGCCTGCCGGAGGCCACCGACACGGCGGTGCTCGACCTCTGCCTGGTGGGCGAGATCGACGCCACTGGCGCGCGCATCCTGCTGGAGACCGGCGAGGACTGGGCGCGCCGCGGCAAGGCCCTGGTGGCCGCCGAGTGGCCGCCCGATGACCCGCGCCGGCGCACCATCGAGGCGATCGCCGGGGCCGGCGGCCTGCCGCCGCTGCGCTTCGCCAGCGACACCGACGCGGCTCTGGAAGCCGCCGAGGAACGCCTGCTGCTGCGCACCGACCAGCCCACCCTGGTGGTGCAGGCGCTGACCCTGGGTGACACGCAGCTGGGCGAAGGCCTGTCGGCCGCAGAGCTGGCGGCGCTGGCGGCCGTGCTGGAGCCGGTGCAGTACCTGCAGGGCGAGCCCATCTTCCGGGCCGGTGATGTGGCCGATGCCATGCTGGTCAGCCTGCAGGGCCACATTGGCGTGCACCTGCCCGGCGGCCTGCGGCGGCTGGCCTCGTTTGCACCGGGCACCATGCTGGGGGAAATGGCAGTGCTGGAGGGCGGCGTGCGCTCGGCAGACGTGGTGGCCGAAACCGCCGTGCAGGCGCTGCGGCTGCCGCTGCAGGCGCTGCGCCGCCTGGAGCAGCAGCAGCCGCAGCTGGCCAACCGGCTGCATGCCAACATCGCGCGGCATCTGGCCACCCGGCTGCGCGTGATGACGCGTGAGCTGGCGGTCTGGACCACCCGCCATGCGCCAACGCCATTGCCTGGTGCCTTTCTGCCAGCCGGGCCGCCGCCAGACCGCATCGACGGGGTGTGATCGCCGGGCGCGCCCGGATGGCTGGCGGCCGCTGGCTGCCGATAATCGGCGCCAGCCCTCCCACACTCAGAAGAGCCCACAGATGCCTCCAATCCACCGCCTTTGTTCGCTGCGCCTGCCGGCCCTGCTGAGCAGCCTGGCCCTGATGCTGGCTCTGCCAGCGCAAGCCGCCTGCATGGCAGACGATCAGGTGGCTGCGCTCTACGCCGCCGACCAGGCCAGGGTGCCGGCAGCCAACCCCGAAGGCCTGAGCACCGCCGACGGCGGATGCAGCCGCGTCAAGTTCCAGGCCTTGCTGGCGAAGCAACTGGGCGCGCCTGTGGGCTGCAAGGCCGGCCTCACCAACCCGGCGGTGCAGAAGCGCTTCAACGCCGATGCGCCGGTCTGGGGCACGCTGTATGCGCCCATGCTGCTGCCGGCCGACAGCACGGTGGATGCCGCGTTCGGCGCCCGGGCGCTGTGTGAGGCCGACCTGCTGGTGCGCGTCAGCAGTGCCGCCATCAACCAGGCCGCCACGCCGCTGCAGGTGCTGGCCGCGATCGACCAGGTGATCCCGTTCATCGAGCTGCCCGACCTGGTGGTGCAGGCGCCACCCAGGCGCAACGGCGCGGCCATCGCTGCCATCCAGCCTGGGGTCGTTTTCCTAGCTCATGCCGCCCAAGCCCGGCATGCCGGTGCAGGTCATCGACCAGGGCCTGCCCGGCACGCCCATGGTGGCGGCGCAGTTCAAGTGAAGCGGGGCTGAGACACCATGGCTGTGCGAGAGATCCTGAAGATGGGCGATGCCCGCCTGCTGCGCCTGGCGCAGCCGGTGCTGAACTTTGGCGGGCCCGACCTGGCGGCCCTGGTCGCCGACATGCGTGACACCATGCTGGCAGCCAATGGCGCCGGGCTGGCGGCGCCGCAGATCGGTGTCGACCTGCAGCTGGTGGTGTTCGGTTTCGAGCGCAACCAGCGCTATCCCGATGCCGAGCCGGTGCCCTACACGGTGCTGTGCAACCCGCGCATCGAGCCGCTGGGGCTTGAAGAAGAAGACGGTTGGGAAGGCTGCCTGTCGGTGCCCGGCCTGCGCGGCAAGGTGCCGCGCCACACCCGCATCCGCTATTCCGGCGTGGCGCCCGACGGCCGCCTGATCGACCGCGAGGCCAGTGGTTTCCACGCCCGGGTGGTGCAGCATGAATGCGACCACCTGATCGGCCGGCTCTACCCCACCCGCATGCGCGACCTGACCCAGCTGGGCTTCACCAGCGTGCTGTTCCCCGAGCTCGACCCTGCCGACAGCGACGACTGACCAGGCCCACGGCTGCGCTGCAGTTCTTTACACACGGGCACGGTGTGCCGGTCGGCGCCGCATGCCACCTTGGCGTTGAGAGAGCAGGCCGCCCACCGTTGGGCGGTGGAGCCCCGCCATGCCACACCGCCTGCACGCGTCAGTTCATCCCCAACCTCCGGCACGGGCGGGGTTGCGGCGGCTGGTGTGGCCTGTCTGGGTCGCCGTGCTGGGCCTGCTGGCGCTGCTGGCCGGTGCGGCGCGGGCCGGCAGCCTGCCCGGTGAACTGCCGGCGCTGGTGGGCCGCGTCAACGTGCAAGCCGGCGAACTGCAACTGCTGGACCGCGACAGCGGCCAGTGGCAGCGGGCTGCGGACGGCCAGGCCGGCAACTGGCCGGTGGCCGCCGGCGACCGGCTGCGCCTGCTGGGCCGTGGCGCACGGGCCGACCTGCGCATCGGCAGCACCACGCTGCGCCTGGGTGCCGACGCCCAGCTGTGGCTGCAGCAGATGGACGAGCAGGCGGTGGTGGTGCAACTGCAGGACGGCACGGTGGCGCTGCGCCTGGCCGCCATCGATGGCGACGCCTTCGGCCCGGTGGAGTTGCGCACCCGTGAAGGCCGCTGGCAGCCGCAGCGCCCCGGCCACTACCGCTTAGACCGCGAACGCGATGCCACCCAGGCCAGCGTGTGGCGCGGCGCCCTGCAGTTCGAAGGGCACGACAGCGCGTTGACCATCCCCGAAGGCCGGCGCGCTGACCTGTGGCTGGACGGCCCCGACACCGGCCGCCGCAGTGCCACCCGCTATGCCTGGGCACCGATCGACCGCGACGGATTTGCCGACTGGGTGGCGCGTGACGAACGCCAGGACGACGCGCCCATCAGCGCCCGCCATGTGCCCGCCGGCATGACCGGCTGGCAGGACCTGGACCGCCACGGCGACTGGGTCGCCGACACCGACAACGGCCCCTTGTGGCTGCCCCGCACCGTGGCGCCGGGCTGGGCGCCGTACCAGACCGGCCGCTGGGCCTGGGTGTCGCCCTGGGGCTGGACCTGGATCGACGCCGCACCCTGGGGCTTTGCGCCGTTCCACTACGGCAGCTGGCTGCGCTACGACGGCCGCTGGGCCTGGTCACCCGGCCCGCGCGGCCCCCGGGTGCGGTATGCACCGGCTCAGCATGACTGGATCGGCCGGCCGCAGGTGGGCATCACGGTGCAGATCGGCGGCCAACGCCCGCCACCGCCTCGGGTGGTGGTGCCGGCGGTGACGGTGGTGGTGGTGCGGCCCGATCACCACCGCCCGCCGCCGGCGGTGGTGGTGGTGCCCGATCACCACCGCCCGCCGCCGGCGGTGGTGGTGGTGCCGCACCGCGACGACTTTGGTGGCCGCAAATGGGCCGGCAGGCCGGACGCGCAGCAGCCCGACCGCCCTCGTGACCGTTGGGAAGACAGGCGCGATGACCGGCGCGACGCCTGGCGCGACCAGCCCCGTGGCGGCCGTGACGATCACCGCAATGACAGCCGCAATGACGGCCGCAATGACGGCCGCAACGACAGCCGTGGCGACGACCGCCAGGACAGCCGCTCCGGCCGGCAAACCGAACCCCGTGCATTGATGCCGGCGCCGGTGGTGCCGGCAGTCGCCACCGCGCCGCTGCCACGTGCCGTGCCGCCGGCGGCACCCATGGCGCCCGCAGCCGAGGTGCCCCGCATGGCGGTGCCCAGGCCGATCGAGCGGGCGCCGATGCCGGCCGCGCCCACTGCCGAGCCCCAGGCGCCTGCGCTGCGTACCGGTCGCGAGGCCGGTCCGGCCGACGGCCGCCGTGATGGCGCCCGGCGCGATGACGGCCGCCCCGATGACAAGCGCCGCGATGACACCCCCCGCAGCGGCCCTGGCCGCGTCAACGACCGCGACATGGCCCGCTGAGGGCAGGCCGCGCTACTTCAGCCAGCCCTGCATCACCGCCCACACATTGGCCAGCATGCGTGGGTGGGCCGCCGCAGCCGGGTGGATACGGTCAGGCTGGAACAGCTGCTCGGCATTGGGCACATCGGCCACCCCGGCCAGCAGAAAGGGCACCAGGGCCGCGCCCTCGGCCCGGGCCACGCTGGCAAACAGCGCGGCAAAGTCCTGCCCGTAGCGTGCGCCGTAGTTGGGCGGCAGCTGCATGCCCACCACCATCACCTTGGCGCCGGCTGCCTTGGCGGCCTTGACCATGGCCAGCAGGTTGTCGCGCGTCAGCGTCAGCGGCAGGCCCCGCAGGGCGTCGTTGCCGCCCAGCTCGATCACCACATGGCTGGGCTTGTGCGTGGCCAGCAGCGCCAGCAGCCGCGAGCGGCCGCCCGACGTGGTGTCGCCGCTGATGCTGGCATTGACCACCCGCACCGGCAGCTTGTCGCGTGCCAGTTGCTTTTCCAGCAAGGCCACCCAGCCAGTGCCGCGTGCCAGGCCGTACTCGGCCGACAGGCTGTCGCCCACCACCAGCACCGTGGCTGCCTTGGCGGCCCGCAGCGGCCCTGCAACCAGGCCGCCCAGGGCCAGCAGGCTACAGTGCGCCAGCACCATCCTGCGCAGCTTGCGCCGCGCCACCATCCCATCCATGAGCGATCCCATCATTGCCGTTGAGCACGTCACCCGCTCGGTCACCGATTCCACCGGCACGCTGACGATTCTCCATGACATCGACTTCCGCCTGCCGCGGCAGCAGTCCACCGCCATCGTCGGCGCGTCGGGTTCCGGCAAGAGCACGCTGCTGGCGCTGATTGCCGGGCTCGACCACCCCACCAGCGGCACGGTGCGGCTGGATGGCGAAGACATCTTTGCGCTGGACGAGGACGCCCGCGCCGGCCTGCGCGCGCGCAAGCTGGGCTTCGTGTTCCAGAGCTTCCAGCTGCTGGGCCACCTCAGCGCACTTGAGAACGTGATGCTGCCGCTGGAGCTGCTGGGCCGGCGCGACGCCCGCGCCCGCGCTGCCGAGATGCTGCAGCGCGTGGGCCTGGGCGCGCGGCTCACCCACCACCCGCGCACGCTGTCGGGTGGCGAACAGCAGCGCGTGGCGCTGGCGCGGGCCTTCGTGGTGGAGCCGGCCGTGCTGCTGGCCGACGAGCCCACCGGCAGCCTCGACCACGCCACCGGCGAGAAGGTGATGGCGCTGATGTTCGACATGAACCGCGAGTCCGGCACCACCCTGGTGCTGGTGACGCATGACCGCAGCATCGCCGCCCGTTGCGACCGTCAACTGCACATCGAGGCCGGCCGCCTGCTGCCGCAGGACGAGGCGCCCCTGCCGGCATGACCCCCAGCCGCCGGCAGCTGCTGCAGGCCCTGGCCGCCTGGTTGGGCGGCAGTGGCCTGTCGGTGCTGCAGGCGGCCGACACCGGCAACCTGCCGTCGGCCCGCGCCACCCCCGGCGGCGTGCTGCTGCTGCCACTGGGCGCGGCGGCCGAGCGACCGCAGGCCTGGCAGGGCGACGTGCCGGTGCTGGTGCTCGGCAGCCCGGCCGGCTGGACAGCGGTGCTGGGCTTGCCGCTGGATGCCGCACCCGGCAGCGGCCAGCTGCGCCTGCAAGGCGCCGGCCTGCCGGCCGCGCTGGGCTACCAGGTGCTGCCGCACCGCTATGCCGAACAGCGGCTGACCGTGGCACCAGGCCATGTCGACCTGTCGGTGGAGGCGCTGGCGCGCCACAACCGCGAGCGCGCCCACCAGGCCACGCTGATCGCCCGCTTCAGCCAGCCGCTGCCGGCGCAGTTGCGCATGCAGGCCCCGGTGGCCGGGCCGCCCTCCAGTTCGTTCGGCCTGCGGCGGGTGTTCAACGGCCTGCCGCGCAGCCCGCACAACGGCATGGACATCGCCGCGCCCACCGGCACGCCGGTGTTTGCGCCGCTGGGCGGCCTGGTGGTCGACACCGGCGACTACTTCTTCAACGGCAACACCATCTGGCTGGACCATGGCGGCGGCCTGCTGTCGATGCTGTGCCACTTCAGCCGCATCGACGTGCAGCCCGGCGACGCCGTGCGCACCGGTGACCCCCTGGGCGCGGTGGGCGCCACCGGCCGGGTGACCGGGCGCACCTGCACTGGTCGGTCAGCCTGAACCGGGCGATGGTCGACCCGGCGCTGTTCCTGGCCGGGGCCTGATCGGCGCGGGCAAGCAAAAGGGGCGCCGCAGCGCCCCTGGTTGCGTCAACCCGGCTCAGCTCACTGGCCGGCGAACTTGTAGTCGGTCTTGGCGGCCTTGCGCAGGTCGTCCTGGAACTTCTGCAGCTTCATCTGCGCCAGGCGCTGCTGGATCTGCGGCTTCACGCCTTCGAAGTCGGGGAACTGCGCTTCGCGGGTGTCTTCCAGCTTGATGATGTGCCAGCCGAACTGGGTCTTGACCGGGGTGTCGGTCATCTCGCCCTTCTTCAGCTTGGTCATGGCCTGGCCGAACTCGGGCACGTAGTTCTCGGGCTTGGCGAAGTCCAGGTCACCGCCGTTTTCGCCGGAGCCCGGGTCCTTGCTCTTGGCCTTGGCCAGGTCTTCGAACTTGGCGCCGGCCTTGATCTGGGCAATCAGTGCCTTGGCTTCTTCTTCGCCTTCGACCAGGATGTGGCGGGCGCGGTATTCGGCGCCTGTGGCCTGGGCCTTGAACTTGTCGTACTCGGCCTTGGCTTCGGCGTCGGTCACCGGGTTCTTGCGCTTGTAGTCCTCAAACAGCTCGCGGATCAGGATGCTCTCGCGTGCCAGTTCCATCTGCGCCTTGTAGTCGGCCTGCTGGGCAATGCCGCGCTTGGCGGCCTCTTGCGCAAAGATCTCGCGGCGCACCACTTCGTCCTTGGCCATGCCCTGCATGTCGGGCGTGATCTGCTGGCCGGCGCGTTGGGCCTGGGTCAGCAGGGTGTCGACCCGGGCCTTGGGCACGGCCTTGCCATTGACGATGGCGATGTTCTGCGCGTGGACGGCGAAGGGCGACAACAAGGTGACGGCCACAAAGGCGGCCAGGGCGGCGGCCGACAGCGGAGCGGCGAGGGTCAAGCGGGTCATGGGCAGGGCTTTCAGGGGGACGGGGGGTGGCGCACCGCAGGGTGGCCGGTGGGGGCTGCTCGGCCCGGGCGGGTGGCCGCACGGTGGCACCAGATCAGGGCGGTGTGGCCACCTCGGCAGGGCATCGCGCCTCGATCGCCAAGGCATGCACGCCCTGTGGGATCACATCGCGCAAAGCATCATACACAAGCCGATGCCGCGCTACGCGGGCCAGACCAGTCAGCTGCGCACTGACGATCTTCACCCGGAAATGCGAGCCTTCACCCGCGCCGGCATGGCCGGCATGGAGGTGGCTTTCATTGATGACTTCCAGGTGCTGCAGCGGCGCCAATGCCGTGCGCAGCACCGTGTCGATCAGGTCTGCAGAAACACCATTCATGGTTTGTCCTCGGAGGCTGGCTGCGCATCAGGCAGGTGCCTGCTGATGTACAAACCCTGGGCCAGGGTGAACAGCAACATCAGGCCGATGCCGCCGAACAGCTTGAAGTTGACCCAGGTGCCGGTGGAGAAGTTGAACGCCACCCACAGGTTGAGTACCCCCATCGCGCCGAAGAAGGCCACCCAGGCCAGGCTGAGCCGGGCCCACACGGGCTCGGGCAGTTGCAATTGCGCACCCAGCATCAGCTTGAGCAGGTTGCGGCCCAGCAGGAACTGGCCCACCAGGAAGCTCAGGGCCATGGCCCAGTACAGGCCGGTGGGCTTCCATTTGATGAAGGTCTCGCTGTGCAGCCACACGGTCAGCCCGCCCAGCACGGTGACCAGCGCCAGGCTGATCCACAGCATCATGTCCACCTTCTTGCCGCGGGACTTGAGCCACACCACCTGGGCCAGCGTGGCCACCACCACCACCACCGTGGCCAGCAGCACCGGCGCCTCGCCCGTGCCCACCACGCCACCGGCCACCATGAAGCCCAGGTGCTCGGTGGCAAAGGCCGCAGCCCAGTCCTTGTGGCCTTCGGCGTACTTGAAGGCGCCGAAGAACAGCAGGATGGGCAGAAAGTCGAGCAGGAGTTTCATGGCAGCGGCAGTGTAATGACCCGCTGTTGCCGGCCTGTGTCCCCGGGGTGCGCCCCGGGCGATCGGTCAGGCCTTGGGCGCGAAATCGATGGCAGCGGAGTTGATGCAATAGCGTTCGCCGGTGGGCTCGGGGCCATCGGGGAACACATGGCCCAGGTGGGTGCCGCACTGGGCGCAGCGCACTTCCACCCGCACCATGCCGTGGCTGGTGTCGGTGATGCGCTCGACGCGGCCTTCGCCCAGTTCCTGGGTCCAGCTGGGCCAACCGCAGCCGGCGTCGAACTTGTGTTCACTCTCGAACAGCACCTGGCCGCAGCCCACGCAGCGGTAGGCGCCGTCGGCCCAGTGGTCCCAGTACTGGCCGGTGAACGGGCGCTCGGTGGCGGCCTTGCGCGCCACCTGGAACTGCATCGCATCGAGCTGGGCACGCCACTCTGCCTCGGTCTTGCGCACCGGGTAGCGCGGGTCGTCTTGCGGATGGGGCTCGGGTTGGTGCGTGGGTTTTCCGAAGAGGTTCATGACGAGCAGGAGACTTCCAGGTGGTGGGCCCAATCGGGCGGCAGGGCGGCATAGGCTGCCGGGGCATCGGGGTGTTCGTCGTAAGGCGCCTGCAACACCTGCAGCAGGCGCTGTGTTTCGCTGAAGTCGCCACCGCGTGCGGCCGTGATCGCGGTTTCGGCCAGGTGGTTGCGCAGCACGAACTTCGGGTTCACCCGGTCCATGCGGGCGCGCCGCTCGGCATCCACGCTGGCTTCGGCCTGCAGCCGGCTGTGGTAGCGCTGGGCCCAGGCGTCGAAGCCGGCGCGGTCCACGAACCAGTCACGCACGGCGGCGTTGTCGGCGCCATCTTCCATGCTGAAGCGGGCCAGCGCGCGCCAGGCGATGGTGTGGTCGACGCGGTCTTGCGCCATCAGGCGCAACAGGTCATCTGCCAGGTCGGCGTCGCCGTCCTGCGCGGTGGCCAGGCCCAGCTTGGCGCGCATGCGCACCTGCATGGCGCTGGCGAATTCGGGCTTGAACGGCTCCATCGCGTCCTTCATCGCCTGCACGGCTGCATCCTGGTCGCCGGGCATCAGCGGCAGCAGGCCATGGGCCAGGGCGTGCAGGTTCCAGAAGGCCACGCTGGGCTGGCGGGCGAAGGCGTAGCGGCCCTGCTGGTCGGTGTGGTTGCAGATGTGCATCGGGTCGAAGGCATCGAGGAAGCCGAACGGCCCGTAGTCGATGGTCAGGCCCAGGATCGACATGTTGTCGGTGTTCATCACGCCGTGGCAGAACCCCACCGCCTGCCAGTCGGCCATCAGGCGCGCAGTGCGTTGGCTGACGGCGGTGAGCAGTGCCAGCAGCGGGTCGGGTGCGGCGCGGCAATCGGGGTAGAAGCTGTCGATCACCGCGTCGACCAGGGCTTGCAGCGCGACCGTGTCTTGCGCGGTGTGGGCAAAGTGCTCGAAGTGGCCGAAGCGGATGAAGCTGGGCGCCGTCCGCGCCACCACGGCGGCGGTTTCCACGGTTTCGCGCCGCACCAGCGCCGGGCTGCCGATGACCGACAACGCCCGGGTGGTGGGGATGCCCAGCGCGTGCATCGCCTCGGAACAAAGAAACTCGCGGATCGACGATCGCAACACGGCGCGGCCGTCGCCCATGCGGCTGTAAGGCGTCAGCCCGGCTCCCTTGAGCTGCAGTTCCATGGCGCCGGCGGGGGTGTCGATCTCACCGAGCTGGAGCGCCCGGCCGTCGCCCAGTTGCCCGGCCCACTGGCCGAACTGGTGGCCGCTGTAGACGCTGGCCAACAGGTCGCCCTGGGGCGGCAACGCATTGCCGGCCAGCAGTTGCAGCGCACTGTCGCTTGCCAGCCAGCTGCCCAGACCCAGCTCGGCTGCCAGGGCGTCGCTGCGGCCCACCCAGTGCACCGCGGGCAGCGGTGAGGGCGCCAGCAAGGTGCCGAAAGCCGGGCCCAGGGCGCGCAGCAGCGGGGCGGGGCGCCACCGGGGGCCGGCAGCAGCCTGATGGGCCAGCGGGTCAGGGACGTTCATGCCGCAATTGTCGGCGTCTGGCGGTCGGTTGGCCACGCCCTGCCGAGAATCACCCCAGCCAGGGCGCGGCCGCAGCCGCCACAATGCCGCGATTTGCGACTCTGTCGCCCGATCCCCCCGCCTGAAAAAGGACCCCCATGCTCGGCCAGATGCAAGACCATCCGCTGTTGATTTCCACCCTGATCGACCATGCCGCCAAGAACCACCCCGAGGCTGAAATCATCTCGCGCCGGGTCGAGGGCGACCTGCACCGCAGCAACTACGGCCAGGTGGCCAGGCGCAGCAAGCAGGTTGCCGGCGCGCTGGACCGCCTGGGCATGGGGCAAGGCGACCGCGTGGCCACGCTGGCCTGGAACGGCTACCGCCATCTGGAGCTGTATTTCGGCATCACCGGCAGCGGCCGGGTGGTGCACACCATCAACCCGCGCCTGCTGCCCGACCAGATCGCCTGGATCGCCAACCATGCCGAAGACCAGGTGCTGTGCTTCGACCTGAGCTTCCTGCCCATCGTCAAGGGCATCTGGAAGCACTGCACCACGGTGCGCCAGTGGGTGGCCCTGTGTGACGCCGACAAGCTGCCGGCCGACACCGGCATCCCCCACCTGGTGGCTTACGAGGCCTGGATCGCCGCCGAACCCACCGACTACACCTGGCCCAGCTTCGACGAGCGCAGCGCAGCCGCCCTGTGCTACACCAGCGGCACCACGGGCAACCCCAAGGGCGCGCTCTACAGCCACCGCAGCACCTTGCTGCATGCCTATGCCGGCGCACTGCCCGACGCGCTGAACCTGTCGTCGCGCGACAGCATCCTGCCGGTGGTGCCGATGTTCCACGTCAACGCCTGGGGCCTGCCCTACAGCGCGGCGATGACGGGTGCCAAGCTGGTGTTCCCCGGCGGCGCGCTCGACGGCAAGTCGGTCTACGACCTGATCGAGTCCGAAGGCGTGACCATGGCCGCCGGCGTGCCCACGGTGTGGCTGGGCCTGCTGAACCACACGGCCCAGAATGGCTTGAAGTTCAGCACCATGCGGCGCACGGTGATCGGCGGCTCGGCCTGCCCGCCGGCCATGATCAAGAGCTTCCGCGACGACTACGGCGTGACGGTTCTGCACGCCTGGGGCATGACCGAGATGAGCCCGCTGGGCACGGTGTGCACCCTCAAGCCGCACCAGTCCAAGCTGGCGCCCGACGCGCAACTGGCCGTGATGGCCAAGCAGGGCCGCGCCATCTACGGCGTGGACATGAAGATCGTCGATGCCGATGGCAACGAGCTGCCCTGGGACGGCCAGCAGAGCGGCGACTTGCTGGTGCGTGGGCCGTGGATCATCAGCAGCTACTTCAAGGGCGAGGGCGGCAACCCGCTGGTGGCGGGCGGCTGGTTCCCCACCGGTGACGTGGCCAGCATCGATGCCGACGGCTTCCTGCAGATCACCGACCGCAGCAAGGACGTGATCAAGTCGGGCGGCGAGTGGATCAGCTCGATCGACGTGGAGAACATCGCCATGGCCCACCCGGCGGTGGCCATGGCCGCCTGCATCGCCGTGCCGCACCCCAAGTGGGACGAGCGGCCGCTGCTGGTGGTGATGCAGAAGCCCGGCGCCACCGCCACGGCGGCCGACATCCTGGCGCACTTCGACGGCAAGATCGCCAAGTGGCAGATCCCCGACGACGTGGTGTTCGTCGAAGGCATCCCGCTGGGCGCCACCGGCAAGATGCAGAAGAACAAGCTGCGCGAGCAGTTCAAGGGCCACGCCTTACCCACGGCGTGATGCTTGCCGGGTAAACCCTGGTTTGCCTGCGGTGACGCCGTCTTGTCGCCGCAGGGACAGGCCCGCTAGCAGGCCGATTTCTAGAATCGAACGATCGTGCTTTTCTGGGTGGCAGTGCCTTCCAAGCACCGCCCGACTGCACCACCTCTCCGCACCGAAAGGCTTCCATGAGCGCCACCTATCTGGTCACCGACGGCATCGCCGTGGTCACGATGAACAACCCGCCGGTCAACGGTCTGGGCTTTGCCAACCGCGTGGGCATTGCCGACGGGCTGACGAAGGCGGCGGCTGACCCGGCCGTCAAGGCCATCGTGCTGACCGGCGCGGGCCGGGCCTTCTCGGCCGGCGCCGACATCACCGAGCTCGATGGCCCCAAGGCCATGGCCGAGCCCAATCTGCTGACGCTGATCCAGATGGTCGAGACCTCGGCCAAGCCGGTGGTGGCGGCCATCCACAGCATCTGCATGGGCGGCGGGCTGGAGCTGGCGCTGTCGTGCCAGTACCGCGTGTCGGCACCCGGCGCGCTGATCGGCCTGCCCGAGGTGAAGATCGGCGTCATCCCCGGTGCCGGCGGCACCCAGCGCCTGCCGCGCGTGCTGGGCGTCGAAACCGCGATGAACATGATCGTCAGCGGCGAGCCGGTCAAGAGCGAGCTGCTGGCCAGCCTGCCCGGCCAGAAGCTGATCGACAGGATGATCGACGGTGACCTGCTGGCAGGCGCCACCGCTTTCGCCCGCGAGATCGCCGACCTGCGGCCGATGCCCAGCGTGCGCGACCTGAAGGTCAAGCACGCCAACCCCGACGCCTATGTGCAGTTCGTGCGCAACATGGTCAAGGGCATGAGCAAGAACTTCCCGGCGCCCCTGGCCTGCGTGGAAGCCGTGGCTGCGTCGCTGAAGGCGCGCACGCTCGACGAAGGCATCGCCGAAGAGCTGCGCATCTTCCGCGGCATCCTGTTGTCGCCCGAAGCCAAGGCGCTGCGCCATGCCTTCTTCGGTGAGCGGGCAGCCAGCAAGATCCCCGACGTGCCTGAGAGTACGCCGCAGCGTGACATCAAGACGGTGGGCGTGATCGGTGCCGGCACCATGGGTGGCGGCATCACGATGAACTTCCTGAATGCCGGCGTGCCGGTGACCATGCTGGAGATGAAGCAGGACGCGCTGGACCGTGGCGTGGCCACCATCCGCAAGAACTACGAGGCCCAGGTCAAGAAGGGCAAGCTCAAGCAGGACAAGTACGAGCAGCGCATGGCCCTGCTGACGACCACGCTCAGCTACGACGACTTGAAGCAGGCCGACCTGGTGATCGAGGCGGTATTCGAGGAGATCGGCGTCAAGGAAACCGTGTTCAAGACGCTGGACGCCATCGCCAAGCCCGGCGCCATCCTGGCTTCCAACACCAGCACGCTCGACGTCAACAAGATCGCCCACTTCACCCAGCGCCCGCAAGACGTGGTGGGCATGCACTTCTTCAGCCCGGCCAATGTGATGAAGCTGCTGGAAGTGGTGCGCGGTGCCGACACCGCCAAGGACGTGCTGGCCACGGTGATGACGGTGGCCAAGAAGATCAAGAAGACGGCGGTGGTCTCCGGCGTGTGCGACGGCTTCATCGGCAACCGCATGATCGAGCAGTACAGCCGCCAGGCCGGCTTTCTGCTGGACGAGGGCTGCACGCCCAGCCAGGTGGACAAGGCGGTCGAGAAGTTCGGCTTCGCGATGGGCCCGTTCCGCATGGGCGACCTGGCCGGCAACGACATCGGCTGGGCCATCCGCAAGCGCCGCGCGGTGGAATACGCCAACCTGAAGTACAGCAAGACGGCCGACCTGCTGTGCGAGCTGGGCCGCTTCGGCCAGAAGACGCAGGCCGGCTGGTACGACTACCAGGCCGGCAAGCGCGACGCCATCCCCAGCGCGGTGGTCGAGCAGATGGTGCTTGACCACCGCAAGGACCTGGGCATCACCGCGCGCAAGATCAGCGACGAGGAGATCGTGCAGCGCCTGGTCTATGCCCTGGTCAACGAGGCCGCCCACATCCTGGAAGAGGGCATCGCCAACAAGGCCAGCGACATCGACATGATCTACCTGACCGGCTACGGCTTCCCGCTGTTCCGCGGCGGGCCGCTGTGCTATGCCGACTCCGTGGGCCTGTACAACGTGGTGCTGACGATGAACCGCTTTGCCCAGAACCCGCTGGACGACGGCGCCTTCTGGACCCCGGCGCCGCTGCTGGCGAAGCTGGCGGCCGACGGCAAATCGTTCACCTGAAGCCAGGCCGATGATCCGTCGCCTGCTGCTGGGCCTGCTGGCCGCCGTGCTGCTGCTGGCCGCGGTGGTGGCCGGCCGCACGCTGTGGTTGCCCTCCCGGCAACTGCAGGTGGCGGCCATCCAGCCGTTGGCGGTGGACGAGGCAGCGGTGGCGGCGTCGCTGGCGGTGGCCATCCGGGCGCGCACCGTGTCGTCGCTGGACGATGCGCAGGCCAACGCCGACCAGTTCGCCGCGCTGCAGGCCCACCTGCAGGCCCGTTACCCGCGGGTGCAC
>JARXAJ010000140.1 GCA_029865965.1 Aquabacterium sp. | reverse complement strand
CGCATGTTGGCCACCATCTGCGGCGGCGGCACGGTGATCAGCTTGGCGCCGCTGACCGGGCTGATGCCGGCGGCGGCCAGCCAATAGTTGATCCACATCGCATGGGTGCCGGTGGGAAAGGTCTGCGCAAAGGTGTAGTCGCGCTTGTCGGCAGCCATCAGCTTGGCCAGGCTGGGGCCGTCGACCGCGCCCTTGTCCGCCAGCTTCTTGCTCAGCGTGATGGCCTGGCCGTTGTGGTTCAGGTTCATCAGCACGGCCATGTCCTTCTTGGGGCCGGCCGTGCCCAGGTGCACGCCGTAGACCAGGCCGTACAGCACATGGGCCATGTCCAGCTCACCGTTGACCAGCTTGTCGCGCACGCCGGCCCAGCTGGCCTCCTTGGTGGGGATGATCTTGACGCCGTACTTCTTGTCGAAGCCCAGCACGCTGGCCATCACCACGCTGGCGCAATCGGTCAGCGGGATGAAGCCGATCTTGACTTCCTCTTTTTCGGGCTTGTCCGACCCCTGGGCATAGACGGCGGCCTGCAGGCCGGGGATCAGGCCGGTGGCGCCCAGCGCGGCGCCGGCACGGATCAGGCTGCGGCGGCCGGTGTCGACCGCCGGGGCGGCCGCAGCGGCCGTTGTCGGGGCGAGATTCGGGAGCTTGGGGGTCATGGGGCGGGCTTTCTGCGGAGACAAAACAAAAAGGCGTCCGCACCGGGCAGCTCAGCAAGAGCCAAAGGTGGGGACGCCATCGTCCGGGCCGGCGGGCAACGCTGTGGGGCGCCTGCGGCTGATCAGGGAAGGCCGTCGTTGACCTTCATGCGGTGAACCGCTCGCAAACCCTGTGCCAGCTTGCCCGGCCGGGCTGCCGCCCGTTGCGGCGCCACCAAGGCATGTTGCGACGCACCAAAGACGATTGTGGCGGTGCGTCCAGGCGCGCGCAGGCGCAGCAATTCAGTGCGCATGCACCGGCAGGTGGCCCGGTGGCCCGATGTCGCGCGCCAGGCTGTCGCACGCCACACTGCCAGAGGGCCGGCCCGTACACTCGCGCGCCATGAACGTGCTGGGCATCGAATCCTCGTGTGACGAAACTGGCGTGGCCCTGGTGCGCACCCGTCCGGTCGGCATACCCGAACTGCGCGCCCATGCCCTGCACAGCCAGATCAGCATGCACCAGGCCTACGGTGGCGTGGTGCCCGAGCTGGCCTCACGCGACCACATCCGCCGGGTGCTGCCGCTGACGCGCCAGGTGCTGGCCGAGGCGGGCGCGTTGCTGGCCGACGTGGATGTGGTGGCGTTCACACGCGGGCCGGGGCTGGCCGGTGCCTTGCTGGTGGGCGCCGGCGTGGCCTGCGCGCTGGCCGCCGCGTTGGGCAAGCCGGTGCTGGGCGTGCACCATCTGGAAGGGCATCTGCTGTCGCCCTTCCTGTCGGCCGACCCGCCTGTGTTTCCTTTCGTCGCGCTGCTGGTTTCGGGCGGCCACACCCAGCTGATGCGGGTGGATGGCGTGGGCCGCTATGCATTGCTGGGCGAGACCATCGATGATGCTGCCGGTGAAGCCTTCGACAAGAGCGCCAAGCTGATGGGCCTGGGTTACCCCGGCGGCCCGGCGCTGGCGCGGCTGGCAGAAAGCGGGCGTCCGGACGCCTTTGCGCTGCCGCGCCCGCTGCTGCACAGCGGCAACCTCGATTTCTCGTTTGCCGGCCTGAAGACGGCAGTGCTCACCCAGCACCGCAAGCTGGGCCCGGCGCCCACGGCGGTGCAACTGGCAGATCTGGCCGCCAGCACGCAAGCGGCCATCGTCGAGGTGCTGGTGAAGAAGTCGCTGGCCGCGTTGAAGGCCACCGGCCTGGGCCGGCTGGTGGTCTCCGGCGGCGTGGGCGCCAATGCCGAACTGCGCCGCCAGCTGGATGCCGCAGCCCAACGGCGCGGCTGGCGGGTGCACTACCCCGAGCTGGCGCTATGCACCGACAACGGCGCCATGATCGCGCTGGCTGCGGCCATGCGCCTGCAGGCCGGCGCGGGGCAGGCGTCGATGGACCACGCCTTCGACGTGCGGCCACGCTGGCCACTGGACCAGATCGACCACATGGTTGCAGCGGGCTGAGCACCCAGCCGGGCGCCGGGCCGCCCCGATCCGGCTGCGCACCCGCGCGGCGGGTGGCGGCAGGACGCTGCCGCTGGGTGCTCAGTTCACCGCGGGCTGTGTGGCCTAGCTGGCGCCGCGCTTGGCCAGCTGCAGCGTCAGCACGCCATGCTCCATGCTGGCGCTGCATTCGGCCTGGTCGAAGGAGCGCGCCAGGCCGGCGCTGTGGCGGGTCATCGGCACGAGAAACATGGTCAACTCCCCGGCTGATTGCGGGGTGGTGGACGGCGCCTGGCGGGTGCTTTCCGCGCCGCCCATGCACCCGAATCGAGACCACGGCGGCCGGATTCAAGTGGCCAACTTTGTGCCATCGCAAGCCGCCATCCCCTTGAAAACCCAGCCCCTGACCACCATGCGCCCCACCATCGCCCAGCTGCCCGGCAGCAAGATCCGTGACGTCGCCAATGCCGGCCTGGGCCGGCCCGATGTGCTGGCCTTCTGGTTCGGCGAAAGTGATGAGGTCACGCCGATGGAAGTGCGCCAGGCGGCAGCGAATGCGCTGCTGCGCGGCGAGACCTTCTACAGCCACAACCTGGGCCTGGCCGAACTGCGCGAGGCGCTGCGCGCCTACACCGCCGGCCTGCACGGCGACCCGGGGCCCGACCGCATTGCCGTCACCTCATCAGGCGTGACCGCGCTGATGACAGCCATGCAATTGCTGGTGGATGCCGGCGACGAGGTGGTGGTGGTGGTGCCGGTGTGGCCCAACCTGCCGGCGCAACCGGAGATCCTGGGCGCGCAGGTGGTGCGCGTGCCGCTGGCGCCCGATGTGCACGGTGCCTGGCGGCTGGACCTCGACCGTTTGCTGGCCGCCGTGACCCCCGCCACCCGGGTGCTGCTGCTCAATGCCCCCAACAACCCCACCGGCTGGGCGCTGACCCGTGCCGAGCAGCAGGCCCTGCTGGCGCATTGCCGTCGCACCGGCACCTGGATCGTCGCCGACGAGGTGTATGACAGGGTCTGGTTCGGCAGGGATGTCCGCCCCCAGACGCCTTCGGTATCGGCCCCCGAGGGGCGCGCGCCCGCTTGGGGCGGCCCGGCGCGGGCGCAGGCCGCCCCCAGCTTCTCCGACATCAGCCTGCCCGACGACCGGCTGGTCGTGGTGCACAGCTTTTCCAAGAGCTTTCTGATGACCGGCTGGCGCCTGGGCTGGCTGCTGCTGCCCACCGGCCACCTGGATGCGGTGGGCAAGCTGATCGAGTTCAACAGCAGCTGTGCGCCGGTGTTCGTGCAGCGCGGCGGGTTGCAGGCATTGGCCATGGCGGACAGCTTCGTGCCGCCGCTGGTGGCGCGCCTGCGCGCGGGGCGCGATGCGCTGTGCCCGGCCTTGGCAGCGCTGCCCGGCGTGCAGTCGGCCGTGCCCGATGGCGGCATGTATGCCTGGTTCCGCGTGCCCGGCGCCGATGACTCGCTGGCGTTTGCCAAGCGCCTGGTGGCCGACCACGGCCTGGGACTGGCGCCCGGCGCAGCCTTCGGGCCCGAGGGTGAGGGCTGGTTGCGCTGGTGCTTTGCGTCACAGGACACGGCGCGCCTGCTGGCCGGGGTCGACCGGCTGAAGGCTGCCTTGAGGCTATAATCCGACGGTTTTGCGTGTCAGGGCACTGCCCTGGTGCGCGGGGCACAGCACGGCGCAGGTTGGTTTCACCCGCGACCGCAAGTCAAAACCGGAAACCGCCCCAGCAGATTTGCACCCGCCCAGTGGTGTGGCTGGAGATGGCGGCTTCCAATTCCAACAGGAAACACCATGTCCATCGACAAAGCCATCCGGGCCGACATCGTCACCGGCAATGCCCGCGGCACCGGCGACACCGGCAGCCCGGAAGTGCAGGTCGCGTTGCTCACCGCGCGCATCAACGACCTGACCCCGCACTTCAAGACCCACCTGAAGGACCACCATGGCCGCCGCGGCCTGCTGCGCATGGTCTCGCGCCGCCGCAAGCTGCTGGACTACCTGAAGGGCAAGGCGCCCGAGCGCTACACCGCGCTGATCGCCAAGCTGGGCCTGCGCAAGTAAGCGCTTGACATGAACATGCTCCCACGCCCGCCGCGCTCGCTGCCCTCCGATGGGGCACTGCAGCGCATGCGGGCGGCTGGGCGGCATTGACAGATGAAGAGCCTGTCTGGCACCCCCAGCACAGGCTCTTTTTTGTTTTGGAGCTGATTCGCGCTTCGTCAACGGCAGTGCTGTGTCATTCCAACGGCGTCCATGCGGACATCACTGGAATGGCATCCCGCCAACGAGGCTCAACGCTCCCGGTCTTCATCGGCGCCACCGCAAGTGCGCCAAGCAACCACCGGAGATGAACCCATGAGTCTGTTCAACAAAGTCACCAAGACCTTCACCTGGGGCAACCACCACGTGGTGATGGAAACCGGTGAAGTGGCCCGCCAGTCCAGCGGCGCCGTCATCGTCGACATCGAAGGCACCGTGGTGCTGGCCACCGTGGTGGCCAAGACCGACGCCAAGGCCGGCCAGGATTTCTTCCCGCTGACCGTCGATTACATCGAGAAGACCTACGCAGCCGGCCGCATCCCCGGCAGCTTTTTCAAGCGCGAAGGCCGCCCCAGCGAGCTGGAAACCCTGACCAGCCGCCTGATCGACCGCCCGATCCGCCCGCTGTTTCCCGAAGGCTTCTTCAATGAAGTGCAGGTCGTCATCCATGTGCTGAGCCTGAACCCCGAGGTGCAGGCCGACATCGCCGCGATGATCGGCACCAGTGCCGCGCTGTCGATCTCCGGCATCCCGTTCACCGGCCCGATCGGTGCCGCCCGCGTGGGCTATGTCAACGGCCAGTACATCCTGAACCCGGGCAAGACCGAGCTCGCCAACAGCCAGATGGACCTGGTGGTGGCCGGCACCGAATCTGCCGTGCTGATGGTCGAGAGCGAAGCCGACCAGCTGAGCGAAGAGGTGATGCTGGGCGCCGTGGTCTATGGCCACGACATGGGCAAGATCGCCATCAACGCCATCCATGAGCTGGTGCGCGACGCCGGCAAGCCCGAGTGGCAGTGGGCCGCCCCGGCCAAGAACGAGCCCTTCATTGCCCGCGTGACCGAGCTGGCCGAAGGCCCGCTGCGCGCCGCCTACCAGATCCGCAGCAAGCAGGCACGCACCCAGGCCTGCCGCGACGTCACCACCAGCGTGATGGCCGCACTGAAGGCCGATGGCGCCACCTTCGACAAGGTGGAAGTCGAAGGCCTGCTGTTCGAGATCGAAGCCCGCATCGTGCGTGGCCAGATCCTGGCCGGCGAGCCCCGCATCGATGGCCGCGACACCCGCACCGTGCGCCCCATCGAGATCCGCAACGGTGTGCTGCCGCGCACCCACGGCTCGTCGCTGTTCACCCGCGGTGAGACGCAGGCCCTGGTGATCGCCACCCTGGGCACCGACCGCGACGCCCAGCGCATCGACGCCCTGGCCGGGGACTATGAAGACCGCTTCATGCTGCACTACAACATGCCCCCCTTCGCCACCGGCGAGACGGGCCGTGTGGGCAGCCCCAAGCGGCGTGAAATTGGCCATGGCCGCCTGGCCAAGCGTGCGCTGATCGCCGCCCTGCCCAGCAAGGAAGACTTCCCTTACACCATCCGCGTAGTGTCGGAAATCACCGAGTCCAACGGTTCATCCAGCATGGCCAGCGTGTGTGGCGGCTGCCTGGCGATGATGGATGCCGGTGTGCCGATGAAGGCCCATGTGGCCGGCATCGCCATGGGCCTGATCAAGGACGGAAATCGTTTCGCTGTTCTCACGGACATCCTGGGTGACGAAGATCATCTGGGCGACATGGACTTCAAGGTGGCCGGCACCACCGGCGGCATCACCGCGCTGCAGATGGACATCAAGATCCAGGGCATCACCAAGGAAATCATGCAGGTGGCATTGGCCCAGGCCAAGGAAGCGCGCCTGCACATCCTGGGCGTGATGCAGGGAGCAGTGGGCGAAGCCAAGGCCGAGGTGAGCCAGTTCGCCCCGCGCCTGTACACGATGAAGATCAACCCCGAGAAGATCCGTGACGTCATCGGCAAGGGCGGCGCCACCATCCGCGCGCTGACCGAAGAGACCGGCTGCACCATCGACATCGGCGAAGACGGCACCATCACCATTGCCAGCACCGACGGCGACAAAGCCGAACACGCCAAGAAGCGCATTGCCGAGATCACCGCCGAGGCCGAGATCGGCAAGGTCTATGAAGGCGCGATCACCAAGATCCTGGACTTCGGCGCCCTGGTCAACATCCTGCCCGGCAAGGATGGTCTGCTGCACATCAGCCAGATCGCCCACCAGCGCGTGGAGGCGGTGACCGACTTCCTGAAGGAAGGCCAGATCGTCAAGGTCAAGGTCATGGAAACCGACGAGAAGGGCCGCATCAAGCTGAGCATGAAGGCCTTGCTCGAGCGCCCCGAGGGCATGGAAGAAGAGCGCTTCGAGCGCCCGCGCCGTGAGTTTGGCGACCGCCCCGACCGTGGCCCCCGTGGCGACCGCCCGCCCCGCCGCGAGCGCAGCGACCGCCCGGCGCATGCCGATGCCCCGTCGTCTGCCGACGCTGCCCCCGCCGGCGATGCGCCGGCCACCGCTGCTGCGCCCGATGCTGGCGAACAGGCCAACCCGGGCAATCCGGGCAACACCGGCAACCAGGCCTGAGCCCGGCTGTCACACCACCCGAGCGAGGAGCACAGCATGCGCGCCATTGCCATGACCGCCGCCGGCGGCCCCGAGGTCCTGGTCGAGACCACACGTCCCGACCCGGTGCCTGCTGCCGGTGAACTGCTGGTGCAGGTGACAGCCTCGGGCGTCAACCGGCCCGATGTGCTGCAGCGCAAGGGCGCCTATGCGCCCCCGCCCGGCGCGTCCGACCTGCCTGGCCTGGAGATCGCCGGCACCATCATCGGTGGTGACACGGCCGAACTGGCCGCTGCTGGCTTCAAAGTCGGTGACCGGGTGTGCGCGCTGGTGGCGGGCGGCGGTTATGCCGAGCGCTGCACCGCACCCATCCCGCAGTGCCTGCCGGTGCCCACCGGCCTGACCGACATCGAGGCGGCCAGCCTGCCCGAGACCTTCTTCACCGTGTGGTCCAACGTCTGGGACCGCGGCCGCCTGCAGCCCGGCGACACCCTGCTGGTGCAGGGGGGGTCCAGCGGCATCGGCGTCACCGCCATCCAGCTGGCCAAGGCCATGGGCAGCAAAGTGATCATCACTGCCGGCAGCGACGACAAGGTGGCCGCCTGCATTGCATTGGGTGCCGATATCGGCATCAACTACAAGACGCAGGACTTCGTGGCTGAAGTGAAGGCCGCCACCGACGGGCAGGGCGTCAACGTCGTGCTCGACATGGTGGCAGGCGACTACCTGGCGCGCGAGCTGCAGTGCGTGGCCGACGACGGGCGCATCGTCATCATCGCGGTGCAGGGTGGCGTCAACTGCAACATCAACGCCGGCGAAGTGCTGCGCCGCCGTCTCACCATCACCGGCAGCACGCTGCGCCCGCGGCCCATCCGCTTCAAAGGCGCCATCGCCGTGGCGCTGCGCCACCATGTCTGGCCGCTGATTGATGCCGGGCGCATCAAGCCGGTGATCCACACTGTGTTCCCGGCGGCCCAGGCGGCCCAGGCCCATGCGCTGATGGAATCCAGCCAGCATGTGGGCAAGATCATGCTCGACTGGACAGTCTGAGCCCCATGACCGAGGACTGACACCATGCGTCGCAAATTCGTCGCCGGCAACTGGAAGATGCATGGCAGCCATGCTGCCAATGCCGAATTGCTGGCTGGCATCTTGGCTGCGCGGCCCTTCGCCTGCGATGTGGCGGTGTGCGTTCCGTTTCCGTATTTGTCCGAGGCTGCCGTGGCACTGGCCGGCAGCGACCTGCGTTGGGGCGCGCAGGATTGCTCGGTGCATGCAGCAGGCGCCTACACCGGCGAGGTGTCGGCCGGCATGCTGGCCGAGTTCGGTTGCCGTTATGTCATCGTTGGCCACAGCGAGCGGCGCCAGCACCACGGCGAGACCGACCAATTGGTGGCCGACAAGGCCAAGGCCGCGCTGGCCAAGGGCGTGACGCCGATCGTCTGCGTCGGCGAGACCCTGGCCCAGCGCGATGCCGGCGAGACCGAGCTGGTGGTCAAGCGCCAGCTGTCGGCTGTGATCCACACCCTGGCGCATTGTGCCGGCGAGATGGTGGTGGCCTATGAGCCGGTGTGGGCCATCGGCACCGGCAAGGTGGCCACGCCCGAGCAGGCCCAGGCCGTGCACGCGCTGTTGCGCGCCCAGCTGAAGGCCGCCACGCCGCATGCCGATGCGATGCAGATCCTGTACGGCGGCAGCATGAAGCCCGACAACGCCGCCAGCCTGCTGGCCCAGCCCGACATCGACGGTGGCCTCATTGGTGGCGCCGCGCTGAAGGCGGCTGATTTTGTCGCCATCTGCCGCGCCGCTGGCTGACGTCCGGCCGCGCAGAATTCAAGTTATCTGGAGCAAGATGAACATGCAAGTTTGGATGAACCTGGTGCTGGCGGTGCAGCTGATGTCCGCCCTCGCGATGGTCGGCCTGGTGCTGGTGCAGCACGGCAAGGGCGCCGACATGGGCGCGTCGTTTGGCAGTGGCGCGTCGGGCAGCCTGTTCGGTGCCACCGGCAGTGCCAACTTCCTGTCGCGGTCGACAGCGGTGTGTGCCGCCGTGTTCTTCACCTGCACGCTGGCGCTGGCCTACATGTCCAACAGCGTGGCCGGCCGTGCACCGACTGAAGGCAGCAGCATCCTCGAGCGTGCCACCCCGGCGGCCATCGTTCCGGCTGCCAGCGGGGTGACCATCCCGGCTGCCGCCCTGCCTGCACCGGCTTCCGCGCCGGGCACCATCCCCACCAAGTGACCAACGGCAGGGCGCCCATGGCGCCGGTGCGAGAACCTGATTGAAGCTCCGCACTAACCCGGATGCAGGGTGATTTAAGGGCTAGAATCCACGGCTGTTCAGTGAGCAACACCTCACGCAAGTTGAACAGTCATGCAGTGGGTCAGGCTTCGGTCTGGCACCTGTGCCGTCGTGGTGAAATTGGTAGACACGCTATCTTGAGGGGGTAGTGGCGAAAGCTGTGCGAGTTCGAGTCTCGCCGACGGCACCAACCCAGTTACTGGCAGGCCAGCCCTTCATCCGGCACTGGCTTGTGCGCCCTCCGTCACTGCAGGGAGCAAGAGCGGCGCGCACCGCCGGCAGGCCCATGTGGGTTTGCAGGTGGCGCGCCATTTTTTTGGCCGGACGATACCGCACCGATCACCGCCGCTGACACCATGGACCTGCAACAGTACCTCCCTGTCATCCTGTTCATCCTGGTCGGTGTGGCTGTCGGTGTCGCACCCCAGGTGCTGGGTTACCTGCTCGGCCCGCAGCGCCCGGACGCCGCCAAGAACAGCCCGTATGAGTGCGGCTTCGAGGCCTTCGAGGACGCACGCATGAAGTTCGACGTGCGCTACTACCTGGTGGCCATTCTCTTCATCCTGTTCGACCTTGAAATCGCCTTCCTGTTCCCCTGGGCCATTGCGCTGCGTGACATCGGGGCGTCAGGCTTCTGGGCGATGATGGTCTTTCTCACCATCCTCGTGGTGGGCTTTATTTATGAGTGGAAGAAGGGCGCCCTCGATTGGGAATGATGCGCCACCGAATCACGGCACACGAGGAACATCATGGGCATTGAAGGCGTTTTGAAGGAAGGCTTTGTCACCACCTCGGTCGACAAGCTGATCAACTGGTCGAAGACCGGCTCGCTTTGGCCGATGACGTTCGGGCTGGCATGTTGTGCGGTGGAGATGATGCACGCGGGCGCGGCGCGTTATGACATCGACCGCTTCGGCATGCTGTTTCGCCCCAGCCCGCGGCAGAGCGATCTGATGATCGTGGCCGGCACGCTGTGCAACAAGATGGGTCCGGCGCTGCGCAAGGTCTACGACCAGATGGCCGAGCCGCGTTGGGTGCTGAGCATGGGCTCCTGCGCCAATGGTGGCGGCTACTACCACTACAGCTACTCGGTGGTGCGGGGCTGTGACCGCATCGTGCCGGTGGACGTCTATGTGCCGGGCTGCCCACCCACCGCCGAGGCCCTGCTCTACGGCATCCTGCAACTGCAGGCCAAGATCCGCCGCGAGAACACCATCGCGCGAGCCTGACGACCCATGACCCAACGACTCGACAAGCTGCAGGCGGCGCTGGAAGCCGTGCTCGGCGACAAGATCAAGGCCTTCAAGCGTGATCGCGGCGAGATCACGCTCACCGTGACGGCGGCCAACTACCTGGCGGTGGCGGCAATGCTGCGCGATGACCCGGCCCTGAAGTTCGAGCAGCTCATCGACCTGTGCGCGCTGGACTACAGCAGCTGGAAGGACCAGGACTGGGACGGCCCGCGCTACTGCGTGGTGAGCCACCTGCTGAGCGTCAGCCTGAACTGGCGGGTGCGGCTGAAGGTGTTTGCCACCGACGACGATGTGCCGGTGCTGGCCAGCCTGAGCGACCTGTGGGCGGGGGCCAACTGGTTTGAGCGCGAGGCCTTCGACATGGTGGGCGTCATCTTCGACGGCCATGTCGACCTGCGCCGCATCCTCACGGACTACGGCTTCATCGGCCACCCGCTGCGCAAGGACTTTCCGGTGTCGGGCCATGTCGAAATGCGCTATGACGCCGAGAAGAAACGCGTGATCTACCAGCCCGTCAGCATCGAGCCGCGCGAGATCACGCCGCGCATCATCCGCGAAGACAACTATGGGGGAATCCATTGATCGCCGCCGCCGACATCAGCAAGCAGACGCCGTGGAACCGGCTTTGCCGGGCCACTGGCGGCGCCCCCCCGGGGGGGAGTGCCGCAGGCGATTCGGGGGGGGACCATTCCCATGGCTGAGATCAAGAACTACACCCTGAACTTCGGGCCCCAGCACCCGGCCGCGCACGGCGTGCTGCGCCTGGTGCTCGAGCTCGACGGCGAGGTCATCCAGCGTGCCGACCCGCACATCGGCCTGCTGCACCGCGCCACCGAGAAGCTGGCCGAAAGCAAGACCTACATCCAGAGCCTGCCCTACATGGACCGGCTGGACTACGTCTCGATGATGTGCAACGAGCACGCCTACTGCCTGGCCATCGAAAAGCTGATGGGCATCGCCGTGCCCGAGCGCGCGCAGTACATCCGCGTGATGTTCAGCGAGATCACCCGCCTGCTCAACCATCTGATGTGGCTGGGCGCGCACGGGCTGGATTGCGGCGCGATGAACATGTTCGTCTATTGCTTCCGCGAGCGGGAAGACCTGTTCGACATGTACGAGGCGGTGTCGGGTGCGCGCATGCATGCGGCCTACTTCCGCCCGGGCGGCGTGTACCGGGATCTGCCCGACAGCATGCCGCGCTACCAGGTCAGCAAGATCAAGAACCAGCGCGCCATCGACGCGCTGAATGAAAACCGCACTGGCACGCTGCTGGACTTCATCGACGATTACACCCGCCGCTTTCCCGGCCTGATCGATGAATACGAAACCCTGCTGACCGACAACCGCATCTGGAAGCAGCGCACCGTGGGCATCGGCGTGGTCACGCCCGAGCGGGCGCTGAACCTGGGCTTCACCGGGCCGATGCTGCGCGGGTCGGGCATCGCCTGGGATCTGCGCAAGACACAGCCCTACGACGTCTACGACAGGATGGACTTCGACATCCCGCTGGGTGTCAACGGCGACACCTATGACCGCTATCTGGTGCGGGTCGAAGAGATGCGGCAGTCCAACCGCATCATTCAGCAATGCTCGAAGTGGCTGCGTGCCAACCCCGGGCCGGTGATCATCGACAACCACAAGGTGGCACCGCCGCCGCGGGTCGACATGAAGAGCAACATGGAGGAGCTGATCCACCACTTCAAGCTCTTCACCGAAGGCTTCCACGTGCCCGAGGGCGAAGCCTACGCCGCTGTCGAGCACCCCAAGGGCGAGTTCGGCATCTACCTGGTCAGCGACGGCGCCAACAAGCCCTACCGCCTGAAGATCCGTGCGCCGGGTTTTGCCCACCTGTCGGCGCTGGATGAGATGGCGCGCGGCCACATGATTGCCGACGCGGTCGCGATCATCGGCACCATGGACATCGTGTTTGGCGAAATCGACAGATGAGCAGCATTTCAACTTCCACCGCCAGGACCGGCCCGCTGAGCGAGGCCGCCTATGCGCGCTTTGCCCGCGAAGTGGCCAAGTACCCGGCCGACCAGAAGCAGAGCGCGGTGATGGCCTGCCTGTCCATCGCCCAGCAAGAGCAGGGCTGGGTGTCGGCCGACAGCGAGGCAGCCATCGCCGCCTATCTGGGCATGGCGCCGATCGCCGTGCGTGAGGTGACCACCTTCTACAACATGTACAACCAGCAGCCGGTGGGGCAGTTCAAGCTCAATGTCTGCACCAACCTGCCGTGCCAGTTGCGCAATGGCCAGGCGGCGTTGGAGTATTTGTGCGCCAAGCTGGGCATCGAGCCCGGCGCCACCACGCCCGACGGCCTGTTCACCGTGCAGCCCTGTGAATGCCTGGGTGCTTGCGCCGACGCGCCTGTGATGCTGGTCAACGACCGGCAGATGGTCAGCCTCATGAGCCACGACCGTCTTGACGACCTGGTGGACACACTGAAGGCGCAAGCCCAATGAAGAACGCTGTTCTTGATCTGTCGAAGTTCCAGGCCAAGGGCCTGGAGAGCTGCTTCCACGACCGCCACATCACGCCGCAGATCTACACCGGCCTGAACGGCAGCAACTGGCGCCTGAAGGACTACGAGGCGCGTGGCGGCTACCAGGCCCTGCGCAAGATCCTGACGGCCAATGCCGAGGGCGCGCCCGGCATGACGCCCGACCAGGTGGTGGCCGAGGTCAAGGCCAGCGGCCTGCGCGGGCGCGGCGGTGCGGGCTTTCCCACCGGCCTGAAGTGGAGCTTCATGCCGCGTGCGCTGCCGGTGCAGAAGTACCTGGTGTGCAACAGCGACGAAGGCGAGCCGG
This sequence comes from Aquabacterium sp., assembly GCA_029865965.1. Lineage (GTDB taxonomy): Bacteria > Pseudomonadota > Gammaproteobacteria > Burkholderiales > Burkholderiaceae_C > Pseudaquabacterium. The sequence continues at coordinate 9,729 of JARXAJ010000140.1, read as the reverse complement.
GCACCTGCAAGGACCGCGACATCCTCGCCTACAACCCGCACATCGTCATCGAGGGCATGATCATCGCGTCCTATGCGATGGGCATCTCGGCGGGCTACAACTACATCCACGGCGAGATCTTCGAGGTCTACGACCGGTTTGAAGAAGCCCTGGATGAAGCGCGCGCTGCCGGCTACCTGGGCGACCAGATCCTGGGCAGCAAGCACAGCTTCCAGCTTCATGCCTTCCACGGTTTCGGCGCCTACATCTGCGGTGAAGAGACCGCGCTGCTCGAAAGCCTGGAAGGCAAGAAGGGCCAGCCGCGCTTCAAGCCGCCGTTCCCGGCCAGCTTCGGCCTGTATGGCAAGCCCACCACGATCAACAACACCGAGACCTTTGCTGCGGTGCCCTGGATCATCCGCAACGGCGGTGCGGCCTACCTGGAGTGCGGCAAACCGAACAACGGTGGCACCAAGATCTTCTCGCTGGTGGGGGATGTCGAGCGGCCCGGCAACTATGAGATCCCGCTGGGCACGTCGTTCGCCAAGATCCTGGAGTTGGCTGGCGGCGTGAAGGGCGGCAAGAAGCTGAAGGCGGTGATCCCGGGCGGATCGTCGGCGCCGGTGCTGCCGGCGGCCACGATGATGGACTGCACCATGGATTACGACAGCATCGCCAAGGCCGGCTCGATGCTGGGGTCGGGCGCGGTGATCGTGATGGACGAGACACGCTGCATGGTCAAGAGCCTGTTGCGTCTGTCGTACTTCTACAGCCATGAGAGCTGTGGCCAGTGCACACCCTGCCGCGAGGGCACCGGCTGGCTGTGGCGCCTGGTCAACCGCCTGGAACACGGCCAGGGCAAGGCCGAAGACCTGGCCCTGCTCGACAGCGTGGCCGAAAGCATCATGGGCCGCACCATCTGCGCGCTGGGTGATGCGGCGGCCATGCCGGTGCGCGGCATGCTCAAGCACTTCCGCGACGAGTTTGCCTACCACGTCGAGCACAAGAAGTGCCTTGTGCCGATGTATGTCTAGCCCCCACGCTCAGCGCACCTCGCTGCCACCCGATGAGGGGCTGGCCCTCGTTGGGGCGGCACGGCGGATGTCCGTCTGAGCAGGTAAACGAACATGATCGAAATCGAACTCGACGGCAAGAAGGTCAGCGTGGCCGAAGGCAGCATGGTGATGCATGCGGCCGATGCGGCTGGCACCACCATCCCGCACTTTTGTTACCACAAGAAGCTCAGCATCGCGGCCAACTGCCGCATGTGTCTGGTCGACATCGACAAGGCGCCCAAGCCGATGCCGGCCTGCGCCACGCCCGTCACCCAGGGCATGGTGGTGCGCACCAAGAGCGACAAGGCGATCAAGGCGCAGAAGTCGGTGATGGAGTTCCTGCTCATCAACCACCCGCTGGATTGCCCCATCTGCGACCAGGGCGGTGAATGCCAGCTGCAGGACCTGGCCGTGGGCTATGGCGGCAGCAGCAGCCGCTATCAGGAAGAAAAGCGCGTCGTCTTCCAGAAGAACGTCGGCCCGCTGATCTCGATGCAGGAGATGAGCCGCTGCATCCATTGCACCCGCTGCGTGCGCTTCGGCCAAGAAATGGCCGGCGTGATGGAGCTGGGCATGCAGCACCGCGGCGAGCACAGCGAGATCACCACCTTCCTGGGCCGCACCATCGACAGCGAGCTGTCGGGCAACATGATCGACATCTGCCCGGTCGGCGCGCTCACCAGCAAGCCCTTCCGTTACAGCGCCCGCACCTGGGAACTGCAGCGCCGCAAGAGCGTCAGCCCCCACGACAGCACCGGCGCCAACCTGGTGGTGCAGGTCAAGGGCAACCAGGTGCTGCGTGTGCTGCCGCTGGAGAACGACGCCGTCAATGAATGCTGGATCGCCGACCGCGACCGCTTCAGCTATGAGGCGCTCAACAGCGACCGCCGGCTGAAGACGCCGATGGTCAAGCAGGGCGGCCAATGGGTGGCGGTCGACTGGAACACCGCGCTCGACTACGTGGCCGATGGCCTCAAGCGCATCAAGGCCGAACACGGCGTGGTCGGCATCGGCGCCGTGGGCAGTGCCCACCGCACGGTCGAAGAGCTGCACCTGCTGGCCAAGCTGGTGCGCGGCCTGGGCAGCGAGAGCATCGACACCCGCACCCGCCATGCCGATTTCGGCAACATCGCCGCCGCCGGCAAGGCGCTGTGGCTGGGCACACCGATCGCGTCGCTGTCGCAACTGGACCGCGCCTTTGTGGTCGGGTCCTTCCTGCGCAAGGACCATCCGCTGTTTGCGCTGCGCATCCGCCAGGCGGTGCGCAAGGGCGGGGCACTGCTCAGCCTGCATGCGGTGCAGGACGACTGGGCCATGCCCGTGGCTGCCAGCATCACCGCCGCGCCCGGCAGTTGGGCGCAGGCCCTGGCCGACGTGGCAGGTTGCATCGCCACCGCCAAGGGTGTGGCTGCACCGGCCAACGCGCTGGTAAACCCCGACGCCGCGGCCATCGCCCAAGCCCTGTTGTCGGGCGAGCGCAAGGCCGTGCTGCTGGGCAACGCCGCCGCGCAGCACCCCCAGGCCGCCACCCTGCTGGCCCTGTCCAGCTGGATCGCCGCGCAGACCGGCGCCACCGTGGGCTACCTGGGCGAGGCTGCCAACAGCGTGGGCGCGCAATTGGTCAAGGCCCTGCCGGGCGCGGGCGGCCTGAACGCCGGCCAGATGCTGGGTCAGCCGATGAAGGCCCTGCTGCTGCTGGATGTCGAGCCCCCGCATGATGCGGCCGATGCCGCTGCGGCCCATGCCGCGCTGGCCGGGTCGGGCCTGGTGGTGGCGCTCACGTCCTTCCAGGACGCCAACGTGCCCAATGCCGACGTGCTGCTGCCGATTGCCGCCTTCACCGAGACGGCTGGCAGCTATGTCAATGCCGAAGGCCGGCTGCAGACCTTCAGCGGCGTGGTCAAGCCTGCCGGTGATGCGCGCCCGGCCTGGAAGGTGCTGCGTGTGCTGGGCAACCTGCTGGGCCTGCCGGGCTTCCACCATGAGACGGCCGACGAGGTGCGTGCTGAGGCACTGGGCGACGCCGGCAAGCTGGCCGCCCGCCTGGACAACACCACCGCAGCCGCCATCCAGTTGCCCGAGGCCCTTGCCGGCCTGCAGCGCCTGGCCGATGTGCCGATCTATGCCGCTGACGCGCTGGTGCGGCGCGCGCCTGCCCTGCAGGCCACGGCCGATGCCAGGCAGGCGGCGCAGGCCAGCCTGCCCACGGCGTTGTGGCTGCAATTGGGCCTGGTCGCGGGTGACCGGGTGCGTGTGGTGCAGGGCGGCGCAAGCGCCGAGTTGCCGGTGCGGCTGGACGCCAGCCTGGCCGCCAGCGTGGTGCGCGTGCCCGCCGGCCTGGCCGAGACGGCTGCGCTGGGTGCCATGTTCGGCGCCATCACCGTCGAGAAGGCCTGAACACCATGGTCGACCAATTCAACCAGTTTGGCGGCGCGCTGTTCGGCGGCCCGGTCTGGCCCTACCTGTGGCTGGTGATCTGGGCCCTGATCAAGATCGTCGCGGTGGTGTTGCCCTTGCTGGGCTGCGTGGCCTACCTCACGCTGTGGGAGCGCAAGGGCATCGCCTTCACCCAGGTGCGCCCGGGCCCCAACCGGGTGGGCCCCTACGGCCTGCTGACCCCGATCGCCGACGCGGTGAAGCTGATCTTCAAGGAGATCATCCGCCCCACGGCTGCCAACAAGGGCCTGTTCTTCCTGGGCCCCGTCATGACCATCATGCCGGCACTGGTGGCCTGGGCGGTGATCCCCTTCGGCCCTGATGTGGCGCTGGCCAACATCAATGCCGGCCTGCTGTTCCTGATGGCCATCACCTCGCTTGAGGTCTACGGCGTCATCATCGCCGGCTGGGCCAGCAACTCGAAGTACGCCTTCCTGGGGGCGCTGCGCGCATCGGCCCAGATGGTCAGTTACGAAATCTCGATGGGCTTCGCGCTGGTGGTCGTGCTGATGGTCGCCGGGTCGATGAACATGACCGAGATCGTGCTGAGCCAGGGCCGCGGCAGCATGGCCGAGGCGGGCCTGGGTTTGCTCAGCTGGAACTGGCTGCCGTTGTTCCCCGTGTTCATCGTCTACTTCATCGCCGGCCTGGCCGAGACCAACCGCCACCCGTTCGACGTGGTCGAAGGTGAATCGGAGATCGTGGCCGGCCACATGATCGAGTACTCGGGCATGTCGTTCGCCATGTTCTTCCTGGCCGAGTACGCCAACATGATCCTGGTGAGCATGTTGTGCGTCATCCTGTTTCTCGGGGGCTGGCTGCCGCCGTTCGAGTTTCTGTCGTTCATCCCGGGCTGGATCTGGCTGGCGATCAAGGTGTTCGTCGTCGTCACCATGTTCCTGTGGGTGCGGGCCACCTTCCCGCGCTACCGCTACGACCAGATCATGCGTCTGGGCTGGAAGATCTTCATCCCCATCACGCTGATCTGGCTGGTCGTCGTTGGCCTGTGGATGCAGACACCCTTCAACATCTGGAAGTGACATGGCTGCGCAAACCGCAACGTTGAAAGAGTTCTTCTCCAGCTTCCTGCTGCTGGAACTGCTCAAGGGCATGAAGCTCACCGGCCGCCACTTCTTCCAGAAGAATGTGACGGTGCAGTTCCCCGAAGAGCGCACGCCGCAGAGCCCGCGTTTTCGCGGCCTGCATGCGCTGCGCCGTTATGAAAACGGTGAAGAGCGCTGCATCGCCTGCAAGCTGTGCGAGGCAGTGTGCCCGGCCATGGCCATCACCATCGAAAGCGAAGTGCGCGATGACGGCAGCCGGCGCACCACCCGCTACGACATCGACCTGACCAAGTGCATCTTCTGCGGCTTCTGCGAAGAAAGCTGCCCGGTCGATTCCATCGTCGAGACCCACATCTTCGAATACCACGGCGAAAAGCGTGGCGACCTGTACTTCACCAAGGACATGTTGCTGGCCGTCGGTGACCGCTACGAATCCGAGATTGCCGCCAACAAGGCCGCCGACGCCAAGTACCGGTAGGCGCGGGGCCCCTGGCCCGCCGCCCTTCGCACCCACCGCGACTGCTCGCGCAACCCACAACATGACGACCACCGGCGCACTCTTCTATATCTTCGCAGCCGTGCTGCTGTTTGCCTCGTTCCGTGTCATCACGGCACGCAGCACGGTGCATGCGGCGCTTTATCTGGTGCTGGCATTCGCCAACGCATCGGCCATCTGGATGCTGCTGCAGGCCGAGTTCCTGGCGATTGCGCTGGTGCTGGTCTATGTGGGTGCGGTGATGGTGCTGTTCCTGTTCGTGGTGATGATGCTGGACCTCAACAGCGACAACTTCCGCGACGGCTTCTGGAAGCACATGCCGCTGGCGGGGTTGATCGGCGCCGTGATCGCGCTCGAGATGGCCCTGGTGCTGATGGGCGGCTTCCGGCTGACCGATGCGCCGCCGCCCGACCCGCAACTGGCCAAACTGGGCAACACCCACCTGCTGGGCGTGGAGATCTACACCAAGTACCTCTATCCGGTGCAATTGGCGGCGGTGCTGCTGCTGGTGGCCATCATCGCGGCGATTGCGCTGACGCTGCGCCAACGCAAGGACAGCCGCTCGCAGGACCCCTCGCAACAGGTGCTGGCCAAGAAGGCCGACCGCCTGCGTGTGGTGAAGATGGATCCGGTGCTGGAGCAACCGTCCTTGCCCGCCAAGCCGCCCGCCCCGCCTGCAGCCCCTGGCGCTGCTGGAGACAAGAAATGAGCCTCGGCCCCATCACCCTCGGGCATTACCTGTCGCTGGGCGGCATGCTGTTCGCACTCAGCGTCATCGGCATCTACCTGAACCGCCGCAACCTGATCGTGCTGCTGATGGCCATCGAGCTGATGCTGCTGGCGGTCAACCTGAACTTCGTCGCCTTCTCCCATTACCTGGGTGACCTGGGCGGGCAGGTCTTCGTGTTCTTCATCCTCACCGTGGCTGCGGCCGAATCAGCCATCGGCCTGGCGATCCTGGTGGTGCTGTTCCGCAACCGGTCGACCATCAACGTCGAAGAGCTCGACACGCTCAAGGGCTGAAGGCCAGGACGGACGACAAGAACATGGCTGCACAACTGTCTCAAAACATGCTGCTGGCGGTGCCGCTGGCGCCGCTGGTCGGCGCCGTGGTGGCCGGCTTCTTCGGCAAGGCCGTGGGCCGCAAGGGCGCGCACACCGTCACCATCGCTGGCGTGCTGCTGGCCTTCCTGATCTCGGTGTCGGTGCTGATCGACGTGGCTGGCGGCGCCCGCTTCAACGCCACCATCTATGAATGGATGGTGCTCGGCAATCTGCGCATGGAGGTCGGCTTCCTGGTCGATGGCCTCACCGCGATGATGATGGTGGTGGTCACCTTCGTCTCGTTGATGGTGCACATCTACACCATCGGCTACATGAAGGACGACCCGGGCTACCAGCGCTTCTTCTGCTACATCAGCCTGTTCACCTTCAGCATGCTGATGCTGGTGATGAGCAACAACTTCCTGCAGCTGTTTTTCGGCTGGGAGGCGGTGGGCCTGGTCAGCTACCTGCTGATCGGCTTCTGGTACAAAAAGCCCACGGCCATCTTCGCCAACATGAAGGCCTTTCTGGTCAACCGGGTCGGCGACTTCGGCTTCATCCTGGGCATCGGCCTGATCGTCACCTATGCCGGCACGCTCAGCTACGCCGAGACATTCGCCAAGGCCGATGCGCTCGCCAAGCTGACCTTCCCCGGCACCACCTGGATGTTGATCACGGTCACCTGCATCTGCCTGTTCATCGGTGCGATGGGCAAGAGCGCGCAGTTCCCGCTGCATGTGTGGCTGCCTGATTCGATGGAAGGCCCGACGCCCATCTCGGCGCTGATCCACGCCGCCACCATGGTGACGGCCGGCATCTTCATGGTGGCGCGCATGTCGCCGCTGTTCGAGCTGAGCGAGACGGCGCTGAACTTCATCCTGGTGATCGGCAGCATCACCGCGCTGTTCATGGGCTTCCTGGGCATCATCCAGACCGACATCAAGCGGGTGGTGGCCTATTCCACCCTCAGCCAGCTGGGCTACATGACGGTGGCGCTGGGCGTGTCGGCCTACAGCGTGGCGGTGTTCCACCTGATGACCCATGCCTTCTTCAAGGCGCTGCTGTTCCTGGCGGCCGGCTCGGTGATCATCGGCATGCACCATGACCAGGACATCCGCAACATGGGCGGCCTGCGCAAGCACATGCCCATCACCTGGATCACCGCGCTGCTGGGCAGCCTGGCGCTGATCGGCACGCCGTTCTTCTCGGGCTTCTACTCCAAGGACAGCATCATCCTGGCGGTGCAGGCCAGCCAGCTGCCGGCGGCGGGCTGGGCCTACTTCGCGGTGGTGGCCGGGGTGTTCGTCACCGCGTTCTACTCGTTTCGCATGTACTTCCTGGTGTTCCACGGCAAGGAGAACTTCCGCGACAAGCCGTTCCCGGGCGAGCACGACCACCATGCCGACGATGACCACGGGCATGCCGACGCCCATGGCAACCACGGCGCCCACGACGACCCCACACCGCATGAATCACCCTGGGTGGTGACCCTGCCGCTGGTGTTGCTGGCCATCCCGTCGGTGCTGATCGGCCTGCTGACGATGTCGCCGATGCTGGTGGGCGATTTCTTCCAGGACGCGATCACTGTGGACGCCACCCGCCATCCCGCCATGGCGGCGGTGGCCGAGCATGCCGGCCATGCGGTGGGCATGGCACTGCACGGCTTTGCCACGCTGCCGTTCTGGCTGGCGCTGGCCGGCGTGGTGGTGTCATGGGTCTTCTACATGAAGGCGCCGCACATCCCGGCGGCCATCGGCCGCACGCTGGCGCCGGTGGTCAAGGTGCTGGAGAACAAGTACTACCTCGACTGGTTCAATGAACACGTGCTGGCCGCCGGCAGCCGGCTGCTGGGGCGCGGCCTGTGGAAGGGCGGCGACGGCTTCCTGATCGACGGCCTGCTGGTCAACGGCTCGGCCAGGCTGGTGGGCCTGATGGCGGGCTTGTCGCGGCTGGTGCAGACCGGCCATGTGTATTGGTACGCACTGGTGATGCTGCTGGGCGTGTTCGGGCTGCTGACCTGGCAGCTGTGGCCCGCGCTGGCCGGCCTGGCTGGCCGTTGATCGCGCAGGGCGGAGAAGAACAATGGGTCTCTTGAGTGTTTGTATCTGGCTGCCGATCGCCTTTGGCGCCTATCTGCTGGCCACCGGGCGGGACGACAAGGCCGACAACGCACGCTGGGTGGCGTTGGTGGGCGCGGTGCTCAGCTTCATCGTCACCATCCCGCTGATCACCGGCTTCGACACCGGCACGGCCGCGTTGCAGTTCAGCGAGAACCTGCTGTGGATCGAGCGCTTCAACGTGCGCTACCACCTGGGGATCGATGGCATCTCGGTGTGGTTCGTGCTGCTCACGGCCTTCATCACCGTGGTGGTGGTGGTGGCCGGCTGGGAGGTGATCACCGAGCGGGTGGCCCAGTACATGGGCGCCTTCCTGATCCTGTCGGGACTGACCGTGGGCGTGTTCAGCGCGGCCGACGGCCTGCTGTTCTATGTGTTCTTCGAAGCCACGCTGATCCCGATGTACCTGATCATCGGCATCTGGGGCGGCCCGCGCCGGGTGTACGCGGCGTTCAAGTTCTTCCTGTACACGCTGGCCGGATCGCTGCTGATGCTGGTGGCGCTGATCTACCTGTACTACAAGTCGGGTGGCAGCTTCGACATCGCCGCCTGGCACAAGCTGCCGCTGCCCATGCCGGCGCAGGCCCTGCTGTTCTTCGCCTTCTTGGCGGCGTTTGCGGTCAAGGTGCCGATGTGGCCGGTGCACACCTGGCTGCCCGATGCCCACGTCGAGGCGCCCACCGGCGGGTCGGTGGTGCTGGCGGCCATCATGCTGAAGCTGGGCGCCTATGGCTTCCTGCGCTTTTCCATGCCCATCGCGCCCGATGCCAGCCGCGAATACGCCTGGTTCATCATCGCCCTCAGCCTGATCGCGGTGGTCTACATCGGCCTGGTGGCGCTGGTGCAGCAGGACATGAAGAAGCTGGTGGCGTACTCGTCCATTGCCCACATGGGCTTCGTCACGCTGGGCTTCTTCGTCTTCAACGAACTGGGCGTGTCGGGCGGCCTGGTGCAGATGATCAGCCACGGCTTCGTCTCGGGCGCGATGTTCCTGGCCATCGGCGTGTTGTACGACCGGGTGCACAGCCGAGAGATCGCCAGCTATGGCGGCGTGGTCAACACCATGCCCAAGTTTGCCGCCTTTGCGCTGTTCTTCACCATGGCCAACGCCGGCCTGCCGGGCACCGGCGGCTTCGTCGGTGAATGGATGGTGATCCTGGGCACGGTGCAGGCCGGCTTCTGGCTGGCGGCCACTGCGGCAACGGCCTTGATCCTGGGCGCTGCGTATTCGCTGTGGATGTACAAGCGGGTGTACTTCGGTGATGTGACCAATGACGACGTGCGCGGCCTCACCGACCTCAACGCCCGCGAGTTCGGCCTGATGGCGGTGTTGGCGATTGCCACCCTGTGGATGGGCGTGTACCCCAAGCCGTTCACCGATGTCATGCACGCATCGGTGACCGCGTTGCTCAAGCACGTGGCCATGTCCAAGCTGCTCGGCGGCTGAGGCGGAGAACAACAAGATGAATCCCATGAACTGGCCTGTCGTCTACCCCGAGGCGCTGCTGCTGCTGCTGGCCTGCGCCGTGGCGCTGGTT
>JARXAJ010000097.1 GCA_029865965.1 Aquabacterium sp. | reverse complement strand
CGCTGGCCCTGGCCCGTGGCGAGCCGGTGGCCACCGATGCGGTGGCCTGGGCGCAGGCCCAGACCAGTGCTGTGCTGCTCTATGCCACGGCCGACGCCGCCACCCTGGCCAGCACCCAGGTCGCGCTGGGCGTGGCCGAAGCCGGCGCGCTGGTCGAAGAAGCGCTGGCCACCATCGCCCGCGGCCTGGTGCATGCCGGCACCCAGCGCCTGGTGGTGGCTGGCGGCGAGACAGCGGGCGCGGTGGTGCAGGCGCTGGGCGTGCACACCCTGCGCATCGGCCCAGCCATCTGCCCCGGTGTGCCGTGGACGCAGGCCGTGCGCGGCGCCGGCCAGGGGCCGCTGAAGTTGGCGCTCAAGAGCGGCAACTTCGGCGGGCCCGAGTTCTTCACCGAGGCACTGGCGGCGGCATGAGCCCGCACGGCCGCCCGAAGGGGGTGCTCGTGTCCCGCTTGGCAGGACCACGCGCAGCGTGAGGGTGCACCGATGAACCACGCAGCGCTGCGCGAGGACATCTGCGCCGTCGGTGCATCGCTGTTCCAGCGCGGCCTGGTGCATGCCACCGCCGGCAACATCAGCGTGCGCCTGCCCGATGGCGATGGCCACCTGATCACGCCCACCGACGCCTGCCTGGGCCGCCTGCAACCCGCCGCCCTGGCCCACGTGGATGCCAGCGGCGTGCAGCGCAGCGGTGACCGCGCCAGCAAGACGCTGGCACTGCACCGCCAGATCTATGGCGCAGCGCCACAGGCGCAGTGCGTCATCCACACCCACAGCACCCACCTGGTGGCGCTGACGCTGGCCGCCCCCGGCCTGGGCGTCTGGCGGCCCGACGCCGTCTTGCCGCCGATCACGCCGTACTTCGTGATGAAGGTCGGCCGGGTGCCGCTGATCCCCTACTACCGCCCGGGCGACCCCAGCGCAGCCGCGCTGGTGGCCGGCACCATCCGCAGCGCCGCTGCCGCCGGCGCACCCATCCGCGCGGTGCTGCTCGACCGGCTGGGGCCGAACGTCTGGCACGGCAGCCCGGCCGCCGCCATGGCCACGCTGGAAGAACTGGAAGAAACCGCCCGGTTGTGGCTGATGACCACCCCGCGCCCGCAACCACTGGACGCAGCCCAGATCGACCAGCTGCGCCAGCACTTCGGCGCCGTCTGGCCAATCGATCGGCCCACAGATCAGCCGACAGACCGCCCCACCGCCTGAACGGACCCCATGCCACGCTTTGCCGCCAACCTGTCGATGCTCTACAACGAGCATGCCTTCATCGACCGCTTTGCCGCCGCCGCAGCCGACGGCTTCGACGCGGTGGAGTACCTGTTCCCCTACGCCGTGCCCGCTGCCGACCTGGCCGCGCGGCTGCAGCAGCATGGGCTGACGCAGGCGCTGTTCAATGCCCCGCCCGGCCACTTCGACGCCGGCGAACGTGGCCTGGCCTGCCTGCCCGGGCGGGTGGACGAGTTCCGCCGCGGCTTCACCGACCAGGCCCTGCCCTATGCTGCCGTGCTGGGCTGCCAGCGCGTGCATGTGATGGCTGGCCTGGTGCCCGCCGGGGCCGACAGGGCCGCGCTGCGTGATTGCTATCTGGCCAACCTGGCCTGGGCTGCGCAGCAGGCCGCACCGCACGGCGTGCAGGTGCTGATCGAGCCGATCAACACCCGCGACATCCCCGGCTACTTTCTCAACCGCCAGGACGAGGCCCATGCCATCGTGCAGGCGGTGGGAGCGCCCAACCTGAAGGTGCAGTTCGACCTTTACCACTGCCAGATCGTCGAAGGCGATCTGGCCATGAAGATCCGCCAGCACCTGGGGCCCGACGGTGGCGGCCGGGTGGGCCACATCCAGATTGCAGGCGTGCCCGAGCGGCACGAGCCCGACCTGGGCGAGGTGCACCACCCCTACCTGTTCGGCCTGCTCGACAGCCTGGGCTGGGATGGCTTCGTCGGTTGTGAATACCGGCCGCAGGACACCCGCCCCGGCGGCACCAGCGCCGGCCTGGGCTGGCTGCGCGCCTGGCGCAGCGCCCAACCGGGTTGACCTGCTGCACCATCGGCGCCGGCGCGCAGCCAGGCGCCCCCGGGCACAGGCACTAGAAAACCCGGACAGCGTCGGCCAGCAGGCCAGCGATCGGCACCACGGCGGTGGCATGCGGCACGGCGTCGCTGCTCCAGACATGGCGCACACCCACCGCCCGCAGCTGTGCCAGCGCGTCGCCGACGAACAGCGCATGGGTGACGGCCACATCCACGCTGGCCGCGCCGGCAGCCAGCGCCGCAGTGGCGGCCTCCACCAGGGTGCGGCCGGTGCTCGCCACGTCGTCCAGCAGCACCACGGCGCGGCCCTGCAACGGCACCGGCGGCAAGGCCACGCGCACATCGCGGTCGCCCAGGCGCTGCTTGTGGCACACCGCGTGGTCCAGCCCGTGGGCACGGCCGGCTGCGGCCACCCACTGCAGGGCCTCTTCGTCCGGCCCCAGCAGGAACGCGCCGGGCACCTGCTGCGCCACCCAGGCGCCCAGCAGCGGTGCGGCGCTCAGTGCCAGGCTGCGGCAGCCGGGCATCACCTCGTCCAAGGAGGCAATGCGGTGCAGGTGCGGGTCGACCGTGATCAGGCCGTCCACGTGCGCAGCCAGCAGTGCGGCGATGTGGCGCTGGCTCACCGCCTCGCCTGGGGTGAAGGCCATGTCCTGGCGCATGTAGGCCAGGTAAGGCGCCACCAGCAGGATGCGCCGGGCACCCAGTTCCCGCGCCGCCGGCAGCGTGATCAGCAGTTCCACCAGCTTGTCGTGGGGCTGGTCCAGGCCACGCAACACCAGCAGATCGGCGGGCAACGTGGGCGGCAGGCGCAGCTTGCTTTCACCATCGGGGAAGCGGTGGCGCTGCACCAGGGCCCAGGGCATGGCCAGCGCTGCAGCCAGGGCCTGGGCAGCGGGCTGCTCGTCATCAAAGGCCAGCAACAGGCCTGGCGTCATGCGAAATGCAGTGTCATGTCGGGGCTTCCCTCGCGGCCGGAGCGACCGCAGCACACAGAAGATCGCCACTTTATGTGCGTTTCAGGTTGCTGACAGTGTGAAGCTGCCGTCGGCCGCACGGCTGACCCTGACCACAACCTTGCGGGTGGGCCGCAGCGCTGCGGTGGGCTGGCAGAACGCCGTGCATGCAGCCGATGGCCGCACGGCCGTGGCCGACCTGCGCACCGCACTGGCAGCGGCCGGGATGGCCCTGCGCAAGCGCGGGCCCGACAACGCCGCGCTGGGCGACGACACGCCCAGCCACTGCCACGCCCGGCAGGGCCTGGCCTTTGTTGAACCGCTGCAGCTGGCGCGGGCCGCAACCGGGTGGAACTGACCGGTGCAGCGGCTGCCGCGCCCGCGCGCGCCATCGTGCCCGAGCCCGCTGTCAGCTCATGAGAAACCGCAGGGCCGCTCCCAAGTTTTCTCTTCCCCCTCGGGGGGGCCTGACGCGCATCGGCAGGTTTGGGGGTGCTCATGACAGCAGTTGCGCCGCCATGCCCTGGCGCAGATGCTCAGCCAGGGCGCGGCGGTCGGCATGGGTGCTGCCCTGCGGCGCCAGCAGGTCGACATGGGCCACCAGGCCCCGCGCGCTGGCCACCATCCACAGGCTTTGCAGCAGGGTGGTGTCGCCGACATAGGCCACTGCCGGGCTGAAGCGATGGCGGGCGTCGGCAAAGCGCAGTACGGCCGGCTGGATGGGGGTGCTGGTGGCGATGGCTGCCTGCAGCAGGTTGGCATGGAAGGGCAACAGCTCCGGCCCCGGGCCGGTGGTGCCTTCGGGGAACACCGCCACCATCTCGCCGGCAGCCAGGGCCTGGGCCATGGCATGCACCACCCGCAATGCATCGCGCTTGCGCTCGCGTTCGATGAACAGCGTGCCGGCGCCAGCCACCAGCCAGCCCAGCAGCGGCCACTGCCGCACATCGGCCTTGGAGACGAAGCGCGCCCGCGGCGCTGCCGCATGCAAGGCGGCGATGTCGAGCCAGGACACATGGTTGGCCACCAGCAAGGTGGGGCCGGGGCGGGGCTGGCCGCGCACCTGCAACCCCACACCCACCGCGCGCAGCAGGCCGGCCGACCACCACTGGATGCGGGCCTGGCGGCCGGCCGCGTCCAGCGACGGAAACCGCAGCGCCATCACGGCCATGCCATGCAGCACATGCAGCAGCACCCGCAGCAGCCGCCACAGCACCAGCGGCACCCGGACCAGGCCAGCCATCAGACGGCAGGTGCGGCGTAAGCCACCGTGCCAGCCACCACCGTGGCCCGCACCCGGCCGGGCAAGGCAGTGCCGGTGGATTCAAACGCGAACGGCGTGTGCTTGCCCTGGCTGATCAGGTTGTCGGCCCGCACCGTCCAGGTGGCAGCGGGGTCGAAGACGCAGACATCGGCCACACCGCCCACCACCAGTTGGCCGGCCGACGAGGCCAGCGAGCCCAGCGCATCAACCAGCACCCGCACCGGGCCGCTGGTCACGCGGGCCAGCGCGGCGGCGGTGGGCAGGCCGACGTCGGCGCCCCACTTCAGCGCCAGGCTCAGCAGCAGCTCCAGCCCGGTGGCGCCGGGTTCGGCCTCGCCGAACGGCAGGGTCTTGGCGTCGCCCTCGACCGGCGTGTGGTCGGAGACCAGCGCGTCCAGCGTGCCGTCGGCCAGCGCGGCGCGCAGGGCGTCGCGGTCGCTGCCCTGGCGCAGCGGCGGGGTCAGCCGCATCGCCGGGTTGAAGAAGCCGATGTCGACATCAGTGAGGTGCAGGGAATTGATCGACACGTCGCCGGTGATCGGCAGCCCTTCGGCACGGGCCGCACGCAGCAGGGCCACGCCGGCGGCGCTGGACAGCCGGCACAGGTGCACCCGCGCGCCGGTGGTGCGCACCAGCTCGATGATGGTGAGCAGGGCCACCGTCTCGGCGGCCACCGGCACGCCCGACAGGCCCAGCCGGGTGGCCACCGCGCCGCTGGCGGCGACGCCCTTGCCCAGCCAGGCGTCCTGCGGGCGCAGCCACACGGTGTAGCCGAAGGTGGAGGCGTACTGCAGTGCGCGCTGCAGCACCAGGGTGTCGACGATCGGCACCTCGGCCTGGCTGAAGCCGATGCAGCCTGCTTCGGTCAGCTCGGCCATCTCGGTCAGCACGGCGCCAGCCAGGCCGCGGGTCAGCGCACCCAGCGGGAACAGCCGGCACAGGCTCAACTTGCGGGCACGGAACTTCAGCATCTCCACCAGGCCGGGCTCGTCCAGGGCGGGGTCGGTGTCGGGCGGGCAGACCAGGCTGGTGACGCCACCGGCGGCGGCGGCATTGAGCTCGCTTTCGAGCATGCCTTCATGCTCATGGCCGGGCTCGCGCAAGCGCGCAGCCAGGTCGACCAGACCGGGTGCGACGATGCAGCCGGCCGCGTCGATCACGCGTTGGGGCTGGAAGTCGGCCGGCACCGCGCCGATGGTGAGGATGCGGCCGGTGGCAATCGCCACGTCGGCCAGTTCATCGCGGCCCGATGCGGGGTCGATGAGACGGCCGTTCTGGATCAGGATCTTCATGCCTCGTTCCCCGCGATGATCGACATCACCGCCATGCGCACCGCGATGCCGAAGGTCACCTGCGGCAGGATCACGCTGTGGCTGCCGTCGGCCACCTTGCTGTCGATTTCCACCCCGCGGTTGATCGGCCCGGGGTGCATCACGATGGCATCGGGCTTGGCCAGCGCCAGCTTGGCATCGGTGAGGCCGTAGTTCTTGAAGAACTCACCGGCGCTGGGCAGCATGGCGCCGCTCATGCGCTCGTTCTGCAGGCGCAGCATGATGATGACGTCGGCCCCGCGGATGCCCTCGTCCATGCTGTGGCACACCCGCACGCCCATGCCCTTGAAGTCACCGGGCACCAGGGTCTTGGGGCCCACCGCGCGGATGTCGGGCACGCCCAGCGTGGTCAGCGCGTGGATGTCGCTGCGCGCCACCCGGCTGTGCACGATGTCGCCGACGATGGCCACGCTGAGCTGGGTGAAGTCCTTCTTGAAATGCCGGATGGTGTACATGTCCAGCAGGCCCTGGGTGGGGTGGGCATGGCGGCCGTCGCCGGCATTGACCACATGCACATGCGGCGCGCAATGCTGGGCGATCAGGTAGGGCGCGCCGCTCTCGCCGTGGCGCACCACGAACATGTCGGCATGCATGGCACTGAGGTTGGCGATGGTGTCGAGCAGGCTCTCGCCCTTGCTGGCGCTGCTCTTGGCGATGTCGAGGTTGATGACGTCGGCAGACAGCCGCTTGGCCGCGATCTCGAAGGTGGTGCGGGTGCGGGTGCTGTTCTCGAAGAACAGATTGAACACGCTCTTGCCGCGCAGCAGCGGCACCTTCTTCACCTCGCGGTCATTCACGCTCAGGAAGGTGCCGGCGGTGTCGAGGATGTGGGTGACCACGTCACGCGGCAGGCCCTCGATCGACAGCAGGTGGATCAGCTCGCCCTGCCGGTTGAGCTGGGGGTTGCGCTTGTTCAACATGTCAGGTGCTGCCCTTCACGCTGAAGGTGAGGCGGTGGTCGTCGGTGCGGGCCAGCGTCAGCTTCTGCCCGGGCGGCAGGCTGATCTTGGCGGCGGCAAAGGCCGGCTGGATCGGCAGTTCACGCCCGCCGCGGTCGACCAGCACCGCCAGCGTCACGCTGGCCGGCCGGCCGAAGTCGTAGAGCTCATTGATCACTGCGCGGATGGTGCGGCCGGTGAACAGCACGTCGTCGAGCAGCAGGATGTGGGCACCGTCCACCGCGAACGGGATCCTGGTCGCATCGGTGCCGCTGGCCATGCCACGGGCGGAGAAATCATCGCGGTGCAGGGTGCTGCTGATGACGCCGGGTTTGCCCACCGCCAGGCTGGCCGGCAGGTCAGCGGCCAGCCGCTCGGCCAGCCAGGCACCGCCCGACCAGATGCCCATCAGCGCCATGCCGGGGCGCCACAGCTGCTGCACACCTGCACGCAGCTCGGCATACAGCGCCTCGGCATCGAGGGTGAGGTTGCTCATGGCAGTCCCGCTCGGCCGTTCCGAAGGGACTGCCCGCCCCCCTGGGGGACAGCGAACGAAGTGAGCGTGGGGGTGGTCATGTCAGGGTCCGAAGGTACTGGTCAAGGATCACGGCGGCCGATGCGGCATCGAGGTCACGGGCACCGCCAGCGGCCGCCTCGGTGGTGCTGTAGCGCTCGTCGACCTCATGCACCGGCAGGCCGAAACGGCCCTGCAGCTGGCGGGCAAAGCGCCGGGCGCGGCCGGTATTCTCGTGTGCAGCGCCATCGGGGTGTACCGGGACGCCCACCACCAGGGCGTCGGGCTGCCACTCGGCAATCAGCTTGCCGATCGGCGCAAAGCGGGCCTCGCCCTCGGCGGCCACCGTGGTCAGCGGGCTGGCCTGGCGCAGCAGGCTATTGCCGGTGGCCACCCCGGTGCGCTTGAGGCCGAAATCGAATGCCAGGAACGACAGCGTGCGGCTGGTCGGTCCACCGATCATGCGTGTCCGGCTTCCTGGCTCAGCATGCGCGGGTCGAAGCCCAGCAGCGACACGGCGCGGTCATAGCGCTCGGCCACCGGTGTGTCGAAGATGATCTCGGGCACGGCGTCCACCGTCAGCCAGCCGTTGCGGCCCAGCTCGTCCTCCAGCTGGCCTGCTGCCCAGCCGCTGTAGCCCAGCGTCACCAGCAGCCGCTTGGGGCCGGCGCCATTGCTCAACGCCTCCAGCACGTCCTTGCTGGTGGTCATCTCCAGCCCGCCGGGGATCGACAGCGTGCTGCTGTAGACCGGTGTGTCGCCCTGGCGCTCATGCAGCACGAAGCCACGCTCGGTCTGCACCGGCCCGCCGAAGAACACCGGCTGCTCGGCCAGGTGGCTGCTGTCCAGGCTGAGCTCGACCTTCTGGAACAGGTTCTTCAGCTTGATATCGATGGGCTTGTTGATCACCAGGCCCAGCGCGCCGTTCTCGGTGTGCTCGCACAGGTAGACAACCGCACCGGAAAAGGTGTCGTCGCCCATGCCCGGCATGGCGATCAGGAATTGGTTGGTCAGGTTCATGCGGTCTGCGGGCATGTCAGTCCCGCCCGGCCGTTGCGAAGAGACTGACAACCCCCTCGGGGGGCAACGAGCGCAGCGAGCGTGGGGGCAACATCGCCTGATTCTAATGATCAGGGACACTCGCTCCGTGCCGAACTCCCATCCCCCCCACGCCCCCGCGCCGGACCGCGCCCTGGTCTGGCTGCGCCGCGACCTGCGCACCGATGACAACGCGGCGCTGCACCATGCGCTGGCATCTGCCCGCCAGGTGTGGTGCGTCTTCGTCTTCGACACCGCCATCCTCGACGCCCTGCCCCGTGCCGACCGCCGGGTGGAATTCATCCGCGACAGCCTGGTCGACCTGGACGGCCAGTTGTGCGCCCTGGCACAAGGCCATGGCGTGGCCGGCGTGGGCCTGCTGGTGCGCCATGGCGATGCACGCGACGCCGTGCCCGCGCTGGCCCGGCAGCTGGGCGTGCAGGCGGTGTATGCCAGCCACGACGACGAGCCCGCCGCGCTGGCGCGCGATGCCCGGGTGCGCGGCCACCTGGCCGACGCCGGCATCGCCCTGCACACCGGCAAGGACCATGTGGTGTTCGAGCGCAGTGAAGTGCTGACCGCCACCGGCAGTGCCTACAGCGTGTTCACCCCCTACAAGAATGCCTGGCTCAGGAAGCTGGATGCCGCCACGCTGGCCCCGCTCGCGGTCGCACCACTGGCAGCGCGGCTGGCACCGCCGCCGCCGGCCATGGCCACCGGCGTGCCCGCGCTGGCCGACATCGGCTTCGTGCCGACCAACCTGCACCAGCTGAAGCTGCCAGTCGGCAGCAGCGGTGCGCAGGCCTTGCTGGACGACTTTCTCGCACGCATCGATGCCTATGACACGGCGCGTGATTTTCCGGCGGTCAAGGGCCCCAGCTACCTCAGCACCCACCTGCGCTTCGGCACCGTCAGCATCCGCCGGCTGGCGCGCGAGGCCTGGCAGCGCGTGCAAACCGGCGAACCTGCCGATCGGCGTGCCGAGCAGGCCGAAGGTCGGCCCGGGGGCGGCCCGGCGGCCTCACGCGGCGCCGAAGTCTGGCTGTCCGAGCTGATCTGGCGGGATTTCTACCACCAGGTGCTGCACCACCACCCGCATGTGGCGGCCGCCAGCTTCAAGCCGGCCTACGACAAGATCGCCTGGGCGCATGGCAAGGCGGCCGACGCGCTGTTTGCCGCCTGGTGCGAAGGCCGCACCGGCTACCCGCTGGTGGACGCGGCCATGCACCAGATCAACCAGACCGGCTACATGCACAACCGACTGCGCATGGTGGTGGCCAGCTTCCTGACCAAGGATCTGGGCATCGACTGGCGCCGTGGCGAGGCCTACTTCGCCACCCACCTCAACGACTTCGACCTGGCGGCCAACAACGGCGGCTGGCAATGGGCGGCCAGCAGCGGCTGCGATGCCCAGCCCTACTTCCGCATCTTCAACCCGGTGAGCCAGAGCGAGAAGTTCGACGCCGAGGGCAAGTTCATCCGCCGCTATCTGCCGCAGCTGGCCGGCCTGCCCGCCAAGTTGGTCCATGCGCCATGGCTGGCGCGCCCGCTGGACCTGGCCGCTGCCAACCTGCGCCTGCCACAGGACTACCCGCTGCCGGTGGTCGACCACGCGCTGGCGCGCGAGGCCACGCTGCAGCGCTATGCGGTGGTCAAGACCAGCTGAACAGCACCGGGCTGTCAGCGCTGGCTGAACTGCGCCAGCAGGCTGCCCAGGCGCTGGCCCACCTGCTGCAGCGCCGCGCTGTCGCCGCTGAACACGCTGCCCAGGAAGGCGGTGGACAGCGCCTGCGTGGCCGCCTTCACCTGCGGATTGAGCAGCGCGCCACCGGTGCCGGCACGGTCGGTGAAGATGCTGTGCGAGCCGCCTTCGAACACCACCAGTGTCTTGGCCGGCCCGCCGATGGCGTTGAACACCGCCACCCGATCAGCGGCGGGTGAGAAATAGCCCGGCACGCGGATCACGTCTTCGGTGGCGGTGATGTGCAGGCTGGGCACGCGGATGCCGCCCAGCACCTTCTCTGGCGTGCCCTCGCCATAGAACGGCGGCGCCGAGATCACGATGGCAGCCTGGATGCGGGCATCGCGCAGGTTCAGCGTGCGCCCGCCGCGTTCAACCTGCGCGCCGGCCGCCAGCAAGGTGGTGTTGGCGCCGTAGGAATGGCCGGCAGCGACGATGCGGCGGGCGTCGATGCGGCCGGCCAGCGGCCCGGCCAGCAACTGGTCGAGTGCAAAGCTCAGGTCGCCCACCCGGGCCGTGGCCTCGCCGTCCTGCGCCGCGGCCTGCAGCCGGCCGGGCAAGGACAGCGGGTTGCCCGTCCACACCGCACGGTCGCTGCCCACGTGCTGCAGGTGCAGGCTGGCAAAACCCTGGCTGGCCCAGTGCCGGCCCAGGTAGCTGTAGCCGCGGCGCGAGCCGCCGATGCCGTGCGAGAACACCACCAGCGGCAGCGCTTGCAGCAGCGGCACATCGGCGGGCAGGTACAAGCGCACCGGCACCTGGCGCTGGCGGGCGGCGTCGTACCAGTCGAACTCCTGCACGGTGACACGGTCGGCTTCGGCTTCGGCTTCGGCAGCGGCCTGCGGGCCTGCGGCAGTTGGGGCGGGCACCGTGGGCAGGGCCTGCGGCAGCGCCAGTTGCGCCTGCGCCGGCAAGGCCAGGCCCAACAGCCAGGCCGCAGCCAGCGCCGCCAGCCGCCCGGATGCGGGCCGGGCCGGTTGGCGCCGATCAGAACAATTCCACATCGCCCGCTCCATCGGCCAGTTTCAGGTCATCCTGCAAATCACCCCGTGCCACCAGACCGGCATGGCTGCAGACCTGGTCGCGGCCATGGCCCTTGGCCCAGTAGACCGCGCGGTCGGCGCGGTCGAAGGCCGTGCCCGGCGTGTCGCCCGGCCGCAGCTGGGTGTAACCCGCCGACACCGAGATGGTGCCAACCTTCGGAAAGGCAAATGACCGCACGCAGGTGCGCAGCCGTTCCAGGGCCTGGCCCGCCTGTTTATCGCCGGAGCAGCGCATCAGCACCACGAATTCTTCTCCACCAAAGCGGTACAGCCTGTCGTGGAAGCGGAACACCGACCGCATCAGCCGAGACAGCAGCAGCAGCACTTCGTCGCCGATCAGATGGCCGTGGTTGTCGTTGACCAACTTGAAGTGGTCGATGTCGATCACGGCGATGAAGTGCGGCTGCTCGGCCTGCGGCTGGTCGCGGCGCTCATCGGCCTGCACGGCCGGGCCCGGGCGTGACAACAGCGGCCGCACGCCCGCCTCGGCGATCTTGTAGAACGCCTCGTCGAAAGTCTTGCGGTTGAGCAGGCCGGTCAGGGTGTCGCGCTCGCTGTCATCGAGCAGCGCCCGGAAGTTGCGGTAAACCCGCAGGATGCTGACCACCTGTCGCTGCAGCACCGGTGCCAGCGGGGCATCGGTCTGCAGCTCCAGCACGGCCAGATCATCATGGTCGCCGGTCAGCGGGAACACCGTGGTCTGCAGGTCGCCCGAGACGCTGACGGCGGCTTGCTGCTGCAGCGCGGCCAGCCGGTGCGGATGGGCCGCCAACGGCGCCAGGTCGGCCAGGTCGGTCCAGAGCGGGTCGGCCGAGGGCACGGTGTCGTGTGCGGCCAGCCGGGCCCGGGTGAGCCAGCGGCGGTCGCCCGCTTCGCCCACACACCGGTAGACGGCCACGCCGCCGGACTGCAGCAGGTCGCGCAGGGCGGTCGCCAGCGACGCGTCGACCACATCGCGGTCGCGGAACGCTGTCAGCGTTGCCAGATGGTCCACCACCGTCAACATGGGCGTTGTCTTCCAGGATGTGGCGTTCGGCGCGCGCCGGCCGCCGTCAGGCCGCCACCACCAGTGGCGCGCGTGCGTAGCGCGCCACCAGGGCCAGCAGTTCGTCCTCGGCATAGGGCTTGCCGAGGTAGTGGTCCACGCCCAGCTCGGCCGCGTAGTCGCGGTGCTTCTGGGCGATGCGGGAGGTGATCATGATCACCGGCAGACCGGTCAGGCGCGCGTCCCGGCGCATGGTGCGCACCAGGTCGAAGCCGTCCATGCGCGGCATCTCGATGTCGGTCAGCAGCACGGCTGGCCGCTCGGTGGCCAGTTTGTCCAGGCCGTCGAGCCCGTCCTTGGCCACGGCCACGCGGTAGCCTTCACGCTCGAGCAGGCGCTGGGTGATGCGGCGCACGGTGAGTGAGTCATCGACCACCAGCACCAGCGGCGCCTGCGGCTGCAGGGCCGTGGCATCCGCCAGGGCGCCACCGGGGCCAGCCAGTGCGGCCACCGTGGCCGCGCGCGCAGGCTCGCCGTACAAGGTGGCCAAGGCCACCGGGTTGTAGATCAACGCCGGCAGGCCCGAGGGCAGCAGCGTCATGCCGACCAGGCCCGGCACGCGTGACAGCTGCGGGCCCAGGTTCTTGACCACCACTTCCTGGTTGCCCAGCACCTCATCGACATGCAGCACCACGCGCTGCTGGGCGCTGCGGATCACCACCACCGGCGCGCTGCGGCTGCCCGCCAGGCCAGCGGTGTTGCCGCGTGCCGACCCGCCCAGCAAGCCGTCGAACCAGAAGAACGGCAGCGGCTGGCCGGCTTCGGCGAAACTGCCGGTCTGGTAGGCCTGTGCCAGGTCGGGCAGCTTGATGCGGCGCACGATCTCGATCAGCGTGGACGGCACGGCAAAGGCCCGCTCGCCGCAGCGCAGCATCACCACCTGGGTGACGGCGGTGGTCAGCGGCAGCACCAGGCGGAAGCTGCTGCCCTGGCCCGGCGCGCTGGCGGTTTCGATGCGCCCGCCCATGGCGTTGACATCGGTGCGCACCACGTCCATGCCCACGCCGCGGCCGGCCAGGCCGGTCAGGGATTGCGCCGTGGTGAAGCCAGGCTGGAAGATCAGGTTGGCCAGCGCTGCGTCGTCGGGCCGGGCATCGGCTGCCACCAGGCCCAGGGCCCGGCCGCGCGCCAGGATGCGCGGCAGGTTCAGGCCGGCGCCGTCGTCGCGCACTTCCACGCCCACCTCGTTGCCCACCTGGCTGACGGCCAGGGTGATGGTGCCGGTGGCGTCCTTGCCGGCGCGGGCGCGCTCGGCGGCAGGCTCGATGCCGTGCACCACGCTGTTGCGCAGCAGGTGTTCAAACGCCGGTGTCATGCGGTCGAGCACGCCGCGGTCGATCTCGACCCCGCCGCCCAGGATGTCCAGCCGCACCGGCTTGCCGGTTTCCTTGGCGGCCTGGCGCACCACGCGGTACAGCCGCTCGGACAGGCCGTCGAACTCGACCATGCGGGTGCGCAGCAGGTCGTCCTGCATGTCGCGGTTCATGCGGGCCTGGTGGGCCAGCGCGTCTTCGGTCGATTGCAGCGTGCGCTGCAGGCCGCGCTGCACCGTGGCCACGTCGGCCACCGACTCGGCCATCATCCGCGTCAGTTCCTGGAAGCGGGTGAAGCGGTCCATCTCCAGCGGGTCGAATTCCTGCGCGGCGGCACGGGCGGCTTCCATGCGGGTGTCGATCTGGGTCTCGGCCTGCAGCGCGATGTCGCGCAGCTGGGCGCGCAGGCGTTCCAGGTTGTCGGTCAGGTCGCCGAGCGCGGCCTTGAACTGGTGCACGTCGGATTCAATGCGGGCACGGGCAATGCTCACCTCGCCGGCCTGGTTGACCAGCCGGTCGAGCAGCGGGGTGCGCACCCGCACCGAGCCCGCCACACCGGCCACGGCAGCACTGGCCGGGGTGGCATCGGCCGCCGCTGCGGGT
>JARXAJ010000172.1 GCA_029865965.1 Aquabacterium sp. | reverse complement strand
GTGCTGCCCCCGCCTGTCTGAGGGCCACCGCCGGGTTCGACGGCTGCCGCTGCCGCATGCACGGCCACCTTGGCGCTCCGCGTTCAACGGCGGTTTGCGGGCTTCGCAAGTGGCCACCGATTGCCCGGGATAAAGGACGTTATCCAGCACAATCGGCCGCATGCTCAAGCGCACTGCGACTGGCCTGGCACGCGGGCCGTTCGACCGTTCACCACAGACGGCCGTGGCCAATGCCCGGTCGGTCGGCGGGGCAGGGCCTGCAACCCTGGTGGCCGACGCACCGGTGCCCGGCCTGTTCGCCCAGACGCCCCAGGCCGCACAACGCACCTGGACGTTTTTCACCGTGCAGCTGCGCAACCCGCACACACGCAAGGCCTATGCGCGGGCAGCGGCTGACTTTTCTGCTTGGTGCCTGGCCCGTGGCCTGCACGGTGTGCAGCAGGTGCAGCCGGTGCATGTGGCGGCCTATGTCGAGGGCCTGGCGCTGGCGGCGCCCACGGTGCTGCAGCGGCTGGCGGGTTTGCGCATGTTGTTCGACTGGCTGGTGTTGGGCCAGGTGCTGCAGCACAACCCGGCCCATGCAGTGCGCGGGCCGCGGCATGTGGTGCGCCAAGGGCAGACGCCGGTGCTGGCCGCGGAAGAAGCCCGGGCGTTGTTGGACGCCATCGACGTGGGCACCACCATCGGCCTGCGCGACCGGGCCTTGATCGGCCTGATGCTGTGCACCTTTGCCCGTGTGGGTGCCGCGGTGCAGATGCGGGTGGAAGACGTCTACGTGCAGCAGCGCCGCACCTGGGTGCGCCTGCATGAAAAAGGCGGACAACTGCACCGCATGCCTTGCCACCCCGAACTGCAGACCTGGCTGCGCGCCTACATCCAAGGCGCGGGGCTGGACGCGCCGGGCCAGGCCAAAACCTGGTTGTTCCGTTCGGCCGTGGGCCGCACCGGCCGTTTGTCGACCACACCGCTGCGGGCCGACGATGTGTTGCGCATGGTGCAGCGGCGTGCGCTGGCGGCGGGCATCCAGACGCCCATCGGCTGCCACAGCTTCCGCGCCACGGGCATCACCGAATACCTGCGCAACGGCGGCCGCTTGGAGGTGGCCCAGCAGATGGCCAACCACGGCTCTGCGCGCACCACCGGGCTGTACGACCGCCGCCGCAGCGCCATCGCCCTGGACGACGTGGCGCGGGTGCTGCTGTGAGGGCAGGGCGGCCGCGCCGCCGAGCCTAAGGCACCCAGCCTTGCGTCTGGTAGCTGCGGTAGCCGGCCTGCACCAGGGCGGCCAGTTCGTCGAACAAGCCGGGTTCGACCGCGGCGAAGTTGAAGCAGGACTTGCCTTGCATGCGGGCCTTCAAGGCCGGTGACAGCCCCGCCAGCAGTTCCGGCTGCAGGTAGACCGGCATCAGGTGAAAGCTGACAAACGCCTTCTTTAACTGCACCGCGCCGAAGAACAAGGGCTTCTTGTTCTTCTGCAGGTGCAGCGTGTCCACGTACAGCTGCGTGCCGTCGTTGGTCACCGTGTGCAGGCGCTCGGCGTAGGGCGCCATCAGTTGGTGCAGCGCGGCGTAGACGGCGGGCAGGTCTTTCATGGCCGCGTTGTAGCCCAGAGCGTGCCGGGCCGCCAAGCACTTTTCATGTCGGCACCGCGCCCGGCCCACCGGCCCCCGCTGTGCGCCTGGTACGGGCGTTTCATCATGGGGCGGTCGGCGGCGTCGTGTCGACCCAGTCTTGGTATCCTGCGCGCCGATGTCGTTGGAGCAGCAACAACTCGAAGCGGCGATCGCCGCCCTGGATGCGCAGCGCCCCGTGCTGGGTGATGCGGTGGTCGAGTCGCTGCTTGCGCCGGCGCGCGCCAGGCTGGCCGCCCTGGCGGCGCGGTCCGAACCCGAGCAGCGGCTCAAGCAGGTCAGCATCCTGTTTCTGGACGTGGTGGGCTCCACCACGTTGAGCCAGCACCTGGACCCCGAGGGCGTGAGCGCGGTGATCGACGACGCCCTGTCGCGCGGCACGGCCATCGTGCAGGGCCATGGGGGCAAGGTGCTTCAGTACGCCGGCGACAACATCTTGGCCGCCTTCGGTGTGGATGAAGCACGCGAAGACGACGCCGAGCGCGCGGTGCGCTGCGGCCTGGGTTTGTTGGCGCTGGGACAGGAGCTCGGCGCGGAGGTGCTGGCTCGCCACGGCCATGCGGGGTTCAATGTGCGCGTGGGCGTGCACACCGGCGGCGTGCTGCTGGGCGGTGGTGTGGATGCCGATGGCAGCATCCGCGGCAGCGCGGTCAACATCGCAGCGCGCATGGAGCAGACGGCGCCGCCGGGCGGCATGCGCATCAGCCACGACACCTATGCCCAGGTGCGCGGGCTTTTCGACGTGGACGCTCAGGAGCCACTGGCGGTCAAGGGCATCGATGCCCCCGTGCAGAGCTACCTGGTGCACAGCGCCAAACCGCGCAGCTTCCGCATCGGCACACGCGGCATCGAGGGCATGGCCACCCGAATGATCGGCCGCGACGCCGAACTCGAAGTGCTGCAAATGGCCTTCAAGCGCCTGTTCGAAGAACGCAAGCTGGCAGCCGTCACGGTGGTCGCCGATGCCGGCATCGGCAAGAGCCGCTTGCTGTACGAGTTCGAGGTGTGGAGCGAGGCCCGGCCCGAAAGCTTCTTCCTTTTCCGAGGCCGCGCCACACCGGCCACCGGCAGCCAAGCCTACGGGCTGCTGCGCGAGCTGATCGCCTGGCGGCTGCAGATCCACGACGACGACACGCTGGCCGCTGCCAAGCAGAAGATGGAAAAGGGCCTGGTGCCGCTTTTCATCGACACCGACGGCCCCGAACTCGCCGAAAGCCAAGCCCACCTGCTGGGCCACCTGATCGGCATCGACTGGAAGGACAGCCCCCACATCCAAGGCATCGTCGACGACCCCAAGCAGATCCGCAACCGCGCGTTCCACGCCGCGGCGCAGTTCATACGCCGCGTGGGGGCGCAAGACGGCAGTCCGGTGGTGGTGCAGCTGGAAGACCTGCACTGGGCCGACAGCGAGAGCCTGGACTTCCTGAACTACCTGTGCGAGGTCAACCGCGACGCGCCGCTGCTGCTGCTGGCTTTCACAAGACCGACGCTGTTCGAGCGCAGGGTGGACTGGAGCAGCACGGAAGGCGTTCATACGCGCATCGACCTGCAGCCGCTGGGCAAAGACATGAGCCGCTTGCTGGCCAACGAGTTGCTCAAGAAGCTGCCCGAGATCCCGGCCGCGCTCAGAGAGCTGCTCACCAGCAGCGCCGAAGGCAACCCCTTCTACATGGAAGAGCTGGTGAAGATGCTCATCGACCAAGGCGCCCTCAGCATGGGGGAGACCTGGCGTGTCGATCCTGAGCGACTGCTGGTGACGAGGGTGCCCAGCACGCTCACGGGCGTGCTGCAAGCGCGGCTGGACGGGTTGCCGGCACCGGAGAG
Organism: Aquabacterium sp.; assembly: GCA_029865965.1. Taxonomy (GTDB): domain Bacteria; phylum Pseudomonadota; class Gammaproteobacteria; order Burkholderiales; family Burkholderiaceae_C; genus Pseudaquabacterium. The sequence continues at coordinate 1,692 of JARXAJ010000172.1, read as the reverse complement.
GCGCGCGCTGCAGCAGGCCAGCATCGTGGGCGCCGTGTTCTGGGACCGGGCGCTGGCCGCCATCGAGGCACCGGCCGCCGAGCACTTGCCCGCGCTGGTGCAGCGCGAACTGACACTGCCGCGGGCCGACACGCAGTTGGACGGCCTGCGCGAGTACGCTTTCCGCCACCAAATACTGCACCAGGTGACCTACGACACCGTGCTTCGGCGCCACCGCCGCGAAGGGCACGCCAAGGTGGCGCAGTGGCTGGCGAGCCTGAGCCAAGAAGGTGGCCCGCGCGCGGGCGATCTGCTCGGGCTGGCGGCCGAGCACTACGAACAGGCCGAAGAGGCGCCGAATGCGGTGGAGTTCCACACCCGCGCGGCCGAACATGCCAGGTTGCGCATGGCGCACGACCGCGTGCTGCACCACGTGGAGCGGGCCTTGGCCTTGCTGGCGGATGCGCAAGGCGAGCCCGACGCCCAGGCTGAACTGAGGTGGCGACTGCTGTGCCTGCGCGATTACACGTTGGACAAGCAAGCGCGGCGTGACGAGCAGGCGGCCGGCCTGGAGGCGTTGTCGGCCTTGGCCGACGAACTGGCCGACGACCAGCGGCGCGCCGAGGTGGCCCGGCGCATGGCCGTGCGCGCGATGCGCATGGGCGACTGGGCGGCGCAGGCCAGCGCAGCGCGGCACAGCATGGCCTGCGCCACGCGGGCAGGTGACGAAGGGCTGCGGCTGAACGCACTGCGTCTGTTGGCCACGGCTCAGGTCTCGCAAGGCGACATCCAAGACGGTCGTGCGCTGGCCTTGCAGGGGCTGGAGGAGGCGCGGCGCCAAGGGCTGCGGGACATCGAAGCACGCCTGCTCAACACGCTCTCGGTCGTCGCCGACGTCCAAGACGATCAACTGAGTGCCCTCGACCTGGACCGGTATGGCCTGCAGATCCACCGCGAAACCGGCGATCGCGTCAACGAGGCCATCAACCTGTTGAACCTGGGCGAGGGCTGGTTGAAGCTGGGCGACCTGGCGCAAGCCCGGCGGGAACTGGGCGCGGCGCTGCAGCTCTTGCGTGCCCACGGCGACCGCGTCATGGAAGGCGGTGCGCTCAGCCTCTTGTCGACCTTGTCGCTGTGGGAAGGCGACGAGACCCGTGCACTGGCACTGGCCCGGCAGGCGCTGGACATCGCGCAGGCCTCACAGGCGCGCGAGGAGGCCATGCTGGCTGCGCTGGCGCTCGGCGACGCCGAGCGGGCACTGGGCCGCCGGGTCGAGGCGCTGCAGGCCTACAAACAAGCGCAGGCGCTGGCGGTGGAACTCGACCACCCGGCCCACGGCGATGCCAGCGCTGGTTTGGCCAGCGTGGCACTCGCCGAGGGCGACATCCCCGCCGCGTTGGCCGCGCTCCAAGCCTTGATGGCCGACGCCGCCGCCGGCCACACCCTGGACGGCACCAGCCATCCGCGTCTCATCGAACTCACCGCCTACCAAGTCCTGTCCTGCGCCAGCGACCCGGCCGCCAACGACTGGCTGCAGCGTGCCTACACCGCGCTGATGAACCAGGGCGCTGCCATCGAACGCCACAGTGGCGCCGCGATGCGCCAGGGCTATCTGCAGCACATTCCCCACCACCGCGAGATCATGGCCGCCTGGTCGCGTCGCCGGGTTTGAAGTGGCCGTCACACCTGCCATGCCTCAACACGAGGCCGGTG
>JARXAJ010000149.1 GCA_029865965.1 Aquabacterium sp. | reverse complement strand
CGGCTACGGCGCCCAGGGAGATCACCTCGCCCAGGTCGCGGAACTGCTTGTTCACCCACAGGCCGATGTCGGTGCTGCCTGCCAGCAGCCGGGCCTGCGGCTTGGCGGCGCGCAGCGCGGCCAGGTCGGCCAGCGTGCGCGGGGCATGGAAGGGCGTGGCGGCGGCATAGTGCAGTGGCGCATCGGTGCGCAGGCTGGCCAGCGCGGCGGCCGTGCCCGGGTGGCCCAGCGGCGGCGCGGGCTGGCGGAACATCTGCTCGCCCGCATCCAGGATCGGCCGGTAGCCGGTGCAGCGGCACAGGTTGCCCGACAGGTCGTCGGCGATCTGCTGGCGGGTGGCGGGCGCCTGGTCATGCCGTGCGCGGCACGCCGCCAGCGACATCACGAAGCCCGGTGTGCAGAAGCCGCATTGCGACCCGTGGCAGGCCACCAGGGCCTGCTGCGCCGGATGCCCGCCGCCCAGGTCTTCCACCGTCAGCAGCGCATGGCCGTCCAGCGTGGGCAGGAACTGGATGCAGCTGTTGATCGGCTTCCATGCCACCTGGCCGCCTTCTTGCAAGCTGCCGACCAGCACGGTGCAGGCGCCGCAATCGCCCTCGTTGCAGCCTTCCTTGGTGCCGGTGCAGCGGGCCTGCTCGCGCAGCCAGTTCAGCACCGACGTGGTGGACGGCAGGCCGCTGACGCTGACGATGTCGCCACGGTGCACGAAGCGGATGGGGCGGGTGGCGGGTGGGTTGGATGCGGCCTGGGACATACCCGCAAGATAGCCGCTCGCACGGTGAGCGGTATGCGTTTGAAGCAATAACCTCTATAAGATCCCAGGGATGATGCCCGGCATGGCCTTCGACAAGATTGAGCTTTCCCTCATCCGGGCCTTCCACACCGTGATCACCGAGCGCAGCGTGTCGCGCGCCGCCCTGCGGCTGTCCACCAGCCAGCCGGCAGTGTCGGGCCAGTTGAAACGCCTGCGTGGCCTGATCGGCGACCCGCTGCTGGTGCGCGCCGGCGCCGGCATGGCGCCCACAGCGGTGGCGCTGTCGCTGCTGCCGGCGGCGGCCCAGGTGCTGCAGGGCGCGCAGCTGTTGTTCGGCGGGCTGGCGGCCACCGCCGGCTTCGCGCCACAGGCGGCGGCCCAGACCTTCCGCATCGCCATCAGCGACTACCTCGACCCGCTGTTCCTGCCCGAGCTGGTGGCGCGGGTGCGGGCCCAGGCACCCGGCGTCAGCCTCGACCTGCTGCCGCTGACGCGCGACTACGACTACCGCGGCCAGCTCGCCCGCGGCGAGGTCGATCTGGTCATCGGCAACTGGCTGTCGCCGCCGGCTGAGCTGCACCTGGGCCGGCTGGTCAGCGACGAGCTGGTGTGCCTGGTCGGCACCCACCATCCGGCAGTGCGCAACCCGCGCCAGTGGACAGCCGAACGCTACCTGGCCAGCGCGCACATCGCGCCCACGCCGCTGCATGCCGGCGCAGTGGGCGTGGTCGATGAGCTGCTGCAAGCGCAGGGCTTGCAGCGCCACATCGTGGTGCGCACGCCGCACTTCGGGTTGGCGCCGGCGATGGTGGCGCGCTCGCCCTTGGTGCTGACCACCGGCCGACAGTTCTGCGCCCGCTACATCGGCACTTTGCCAGTGCGCATCGTGCGCTGCCCGGTGGACTTTCCGCCGCTCACCTACTACCAGCTGTGGCACGACATGACCCATGCATCGGCCGCCGTGCGCTGGCTGCGCGAGCAGGTGCGCGACGTGGCGCGCGGGTTGCTGGACTTGAAGGCATGAAGACCGCCATCCTTGCTGACTTGCTGGACTTCACCGGCGACCGGGGGCTGGCCGACCGCGCCAGCAGCCATGTGCGCTGGCGCCCGGCGCACTGGCTGCTGATCGGCGACGACGGCCGCATCGCGGCGGTGCAAACCGAGGCCCCCGGCGACGACTGGCACAAGATCGACCACAGCGGCCGCCTGCTGCTGCCCGGCTTCATCGACACCCATGTGCATTGCCCGCAGGTGGACGTGATCGCCAGCTGGGGCACCGAGCTGCTCGACTGGCTCAACACCTACACCTTCCCGGCCGAGGCCCGCCATGCCGACCCGGCCGTGGCCCGGGTGGCCGCCGACTTGTTCACCGATGCATTGCTGGCCCATGGCAGTACCGCAGCGGTGGTGTTCCCCACGGTGCATGTCGCCAGCGTCGAGGCGCTGTTCGAAGCCGCCAGCCAGCGCGGCATGCAGATGGTTGCCGGCAAGGTGCTGATGGACCGCCACGCGCCCGACAACCTGCGCGACGACGTGGTGGGCGCCGAGGTTGATTGCCGTGCGTTGATCGAGCGTTGGCATGGCCGCGGCCGCAACCTGTATGCGGTGACCCCGCGCTTTGCCGCCACCAGCACGCCAGACCAGCTGGCCATGGCCGGCCGCCTGCTCACCGACCACCCCGGCGTCTACATGCAGACCCATGTGGCCGAGAACCGCGCCGAGGTGGCGTGGATCGCCGAGCTGTTTCCGCAGGCCCGCAGCTACCTGGATGTCTATGCCCGGCATGGCTTGCTGAACGAGCGCGCGGTGCTGGCCCACGGCATCTGGCTCGACGACACCGACCGCGCCCTGCTGCACGATGCCGGCGCGCAGATCGCCTTCTGCCCGTCGTCCAACCTGTTCCTGGGCAGCGGGCTGTTCGGCTGGCAACAGGCGGCGGCCGCAGGCGTCAATGTCAGCATCGCCAGCGACGTGGGTGGCGGCACCTCGCTGAGCATGCTGCGCACGCTGGCCGACGGCTACAAGGTGCAGGCCATGGCCGGCAACCGGCTCACCGCCTGGGCGCTGCTGCATGCCGCCACCCGCGGCGCTGCGCAGGCGCTGCGCCTGGGCGGCAGCATCGGCACGCTGGATGTCGGCACCATGGCCGACGTCTGCCTGTGGGATGTGGCCGTGGGCCCGGTGGCGCAGCGCCGCGATGCCTTGGCCCGCGAGTTGCATGAACGCCTGTTTGCCTGGGTGACACTGGGTGATGAGCGCAACCTGGCCGAGACCTGGGTGGGCGGTGTGCGGCGCTATAGCCGCATCCAACCCGCCAGCGCCTGACCCTTCTGCAACCAGCTCCATCGCATGCTCCGACTCGAACTCACCGGCATCAGCAAGCAATACCCGGCGGTGCGCGCCAACGACCAAGTCCACCTGCAGGTGGCGCCGGGCCAGATCCATGCGGTGCTGGGCGAGAACGGCGCCGGCAAGAGCACGCTGATGAAGATCATCTACGGCGCAGTGCGGCCCGACGCCGGCAGCATGCGCTGGAACGGCCAGCCGGTGCAGATCGCCAACCCGCAGCAAGCCCGTGCGCTGGGCATCGCGATGGTGTTCCAGCACTTCTCGCTGTTCGACACCCTGACCGCAGCCGAGAACGTGTGGCTGGGCCTGGACAAGGGCTTGCGCCTGCCCGATGTGACCGAACGCATCCGCAGCGTGTCGAAAGACTATGGCCTCGATGTCGACCCGTTGCGCCCGGTGCACACCCTCAGCGTGGGTGAACGCCAGCGGGTCGAGATCGTGCGGTCACTGCTGACCAAACCGCAGCTGCTGATCCTGGACGAGCCCACGTCGGTGCTGACACCGCAGGCGGTGGAGAAACTCTTCGTCACCCTGCGCCAGTTGTCGGCCGAGGGCTGCAGCATCCTCTACATCAGCCACAAGCTCGACGAGATCCGCGCGCTGTGCCACCACTGCACCGTGCTGCGCGGCGGCAAGGTGACGGGTGAGGTCGACCCCACGTTGGAGACCAACGCCAGCCTCAGCAAGCTGATGATCGGCAGCGCCCCGCCCGAGCTGGCCCACCGGCCGGCCAACCCCGGCGCGGTGTCGCTGGCGGTGCGCGGCCTCCACCTGCCCAAGATCAACCCCTTTGGCACCACGCTGGCCGATGTGGCGCTGGACGTGCGCGCCGGCGAGATCGTCGGCATCGCCGGCGTCTCGGGCAATGGCCAGCAGGAGCTGATGGCCGCGCTGTCGGGCGAAGACCCGCGTGCGCCGGCCGGTAGCGTGCAGCTGTTCGGGCAGGACATCGCCGCCCTGTCGCCGCGCCACCGCCGTGCGCTGGGCCTGCACTTCGTGCCCGAAGAGCGGCTGGGCCGCGGCGCGGTGCCGGCGATGAGCCTGGCCGACAACACCTTGCTGACCCGCACCGCCGCCGTGGCACCCAGCGGCTGGATCGACACCGGCGCGGTGCGGGCCCAGGCCACGCGGGTGATCAGCGCCTACAAAGTCAACGCCGGCGGGCCGGGCGCGCCGGCCAAGAGCCTGTCGGGCGGCAACCTGCAGAAGTTCATCGTCGGCCGCGAGATCGATGCGGCGCCGAAGCTGCTGATCGTCAGCCAGCCCACCTGGGGCGTGGACGTGGGCGCGGCCGCGCAGATCCGCGGCGCATTGCTGAAGCTGCGCGATGCAGGCTGCGCGGTGCTGGTGGTCAGTGAAGAGCTGGAAGAGCTGTTCGAGATCAGCGACCGGCTGCAGGTGATCGCTGCCGGCCGGCTGTCGCCCAGCGTGCCGGTGGCCCAGGCCACGGTGGCGATGGTCGGCGAATGGATGTCGGGCCTGTGGCCGGTACGCGGTGCTGCGCCGGCTGCCGACGCCAACCCGTTGCAGGGGGTGGCCCATGCTGCGGCTTGAAGCACGGCCCGCGCCGTCCCGGCTGTTCGCCTGGGCGTCGCCGGTCATCTCGCTGGTCATCACCATCGTGGTGGCCACCATCCTGTTTTCTGCACTGGGCAAAGACCCGGTCCGCAGCCTGTCGGTGTTCCTGTTCGAGCCGTTCAACGGCCTGCGCGCGTTGACCGAGCTGGGTTTGAAGGCCACGCCGCTGATCCTGTGCAGCCTGGGCCTGGCCCTGTGCTTTCGCAGCAATGTCTGGAACATTGGCGCCGAGGGCCAGTACCTGGTCGGCGCCATTGCCGCCGGTGGCCTGGCGCTGTGGATCACCGAAGGCCGGATCGGCATGAACCGCTGGGCCTTCGTGCCGCTGGCGGTCACCGCTGGGGCGCTGGGCGGGGCGCTGTGGGCCGCTGTCGTCGCGCTGCTGCGCGACCGCTTCAATGCCAACGAGATCCTGGTCAGCCTGATGCTGGTGTACGTGGCCAACCTGCTGCTCAGCTGGCTGGTGTTCGGCCCCTGGAAGGACCCCAAGGGCTTCAACTTTCCGCAGAGCATGTCGTTTGCCGACGGCACGGCCATGCCGCGCATCATCACCGGCATGCGGCTGCACTGGGGCTTTGTGCTGGCGCTGTTGGCGGCGTTCGGCATGTGGCTGTTCATGTCGCGCATCTACCTGGGCTGGCAGATGCAGGTGGGCGGCATGGCGCCGGCGGCGGCGCGTTATGCCGGCTTCTCCAGCCGCCGCACGCTGTGGACAGCGCTGCTGACCTCAGGCGCGCTGGCCGGCGTGGCCGGGGCGTTCGAGGTCACCGGGCCGATGGGCCAGCTCACGCCCTATGTGTCCAACAACTACGGCTTCACCGCCATCATCGTGGCCTTCGTCGGCCGGCTGCACCCGCTGGGCTGCGTGTTCGGCAGCCTGCTGTTGTCCACCTTCCTGATCGGCGGTGAGCTGGCGCAAAGCCGCGTGGGCCTGCCGTCGGCGCTGTCGGGCGTGTTCCAGGGCGTGCTGCTGTTTTCGCTGCTGGCCTGCGACACGCTGATCAACCACCGGCTGCGCTGGTCGTCGGACGCGTCGCGTCCGACAGGAGTTGCTGCATGAACGAGACAGCACTGCTGATCGCGGCCATGCTGGCTGCCGGCACGCCGCTGGCCATCGCCGGCCTGGGCCTGCTGATCAACGAGAAGGCCGGCGTACTGAACCTGGGTGCCGAAGGCATGTTGCTGATGGGCGCGGTCACTGGCTTCGCGGTGGCCTTCCATGCCGGCAGCACCACGCTGGCGCTGCTGGGTGGCGCGGCTGCCGCAGCCGCCGTGGCCGTGGTGTTCGGCTGGCTGGTGATCTGGATCAATGCCAACCAGTACGCCACCGGCCTGGCGGTCAGCCTGTTTGGTGGCGGCTTCTCGGCCTTCGTGGGTGTGCGCTATGTCGGGCAGAAACTTGGCGAGCCGGTCAACCATGCCATCCCGTTCCTGGCCGACATCCCCTTCCTGGGCCCGGCACTGTTCCGCCACCATCCGATGGTCTACCTCACCCTGGTGGCAGTGGTGGTGGTGTCGTGGTTCTTCTACCGCACCCGCGCCGGGCTGGTGATCCGGGCGGTGGGCGAGTCGCCCGAGTCGGCCCATGCGCTGGGCTACCAGGTGCGCTGGCTGCGCCTGGCGGCAGTGGCCTGCGGCGGTGCGTTGTGTGGCGTGGCCGGTGCGTACCTGTCCACCGTCTACACCCCGCTGTGGGTCGAAGGCATGGTGGCCGGCCGCGGCTGGATCGCGCTGGCACTCACCGTGTTCGCCACCTGGCGGCCGCTGCGCATCGTCGCCGGTGCCTACCTGTTTGGCGGCGTCACCATGCTGCAATTGCACCTGCAGGGCATGGGGGTGCAGATCCCCAGCCAGTTCCTCAGCATGCTGCCGTATGTGGCCACCATCGTGGTGCTGGTGCTGATTTCGCGCAACCCGATGTGGCTGCGTGCGAACATGCCGGCCTCGCTGGGCAAGCCGTTCTTCCCGGGCGGCTGAAGCACGCTGTTCCAGTGCTGCCCGCCATCCTTTCGCAAACCCCGTTTCTTTCAACCAGGAGTCGAGATGACCGACCATTCCAAGCGCCGGCTGATGCAGCTGGCCGCCCTGTCCACCCTGAGCATTGCCGCGTTGTTGGCCGGCTGCGGCAAGAAGGAAGAGCCGCCCGCACCAGCGGCCGCTGCGCCCGCTTCTGCCCCGCCGCCGCCGGCACCCGAGCCGCTGAAGATCGGCTTCATCTACGTCGGCCCGGTGGGCGACGCCGGCTGGACCTTCGCCCACGACAACGGCCGCAAGGCGATCGAGGCCAAGTTCGGCGACAAGATCAAGACCACCTTCGTCGAGAAGGTGCCTGAGGGCCCCGACGCCGAGCGCGTCATCCGCGACCTGGTGGCCCAGGGCAACAAGCTGATCTTCGCCACCAGCTTCGGTTTCGGTGACGCGATGGAGAAAGTGGCCAAGGACCACCCGGACGTGTTCTTCGAACATGCCACCGGCTACAAGACCGCGCCCAACCTGGCGGTCTATGAGGCGCGCTTCTATGAAGACACCTACATGGCCGGCATCGTGGCCGGCGGCATGACCAAGTCCAACACCCTGGGCTTCGTCGGCAGCTTCCCCATCCCCGAGGTGATGCGCAACCTCAACGCCTACCTGCTGGGCGCCCAGAGCGTGAACCCCAAGGTCAAGCTCAAGGTGGTGTGGGTCAACACCTGGTTCGATCCGCCGAAGGAGAGCGAAGCCGCCACCACGCTGATGAACGGCGGTGCCGACGTGCTGCTGCAGAACACCGACTCCACCGCCGTGCTGCAGGCCGCAGAAAAAGCCGGCAAGTTCGCCTTCGGCTGGGACAGCGACATGAGCGCCGCAGCACCCAAGGCCCACCTGGGCTCGGCCGTGCTGAACTGGGGCGTGTACTACGAGAAGGTGGTGGGTGATGTGCTCGACAAGAAGTGGGCCACCGGCGTCACCAAGTGGGGCACCAAGGAAGGCATGAACGACTTCATCAAGACGCCCGACACCGTGCCTGAACCCATCCGCGCCAAGGTGGATGCGGTCAAGGCCGGCCTGAAGGACGGCAGCTTCGCCGTCTTCAAGGGCCCGCTGGTCGACAACACCGGCAAGGAAGTGCTGGCCAAGGACGTGGTCGGTGACGACGCCTGGAAGGGCGGCGTCAACTTCTTCCTGAAGGGCGTGGAAGGCAAGCCGCCGGCAGGCAAGTGATGGCTGTGCCGGTCGAACACCGGCACTGGCATCCGGTGGCGTTGGCCACTGCGGTGGGCACGGCACCGCTGGCGGTGCAGTTGCTCGACCAGCCGCTGGTGCTGTGGCGTGATGCTGCCGGCGTGCTGCACGCCTGGGCCGACCGCTGCCCGCACCGCGGCGCCGCGCTCAGCCTGGGCTGCGTGCGGGACGGGCAACTGGAGTGCCCGTACCACGGCTGGCGCTTTGGCGGCAGCGGCCAGGTGGTGGTGGTGCCGGCCTTGCCCGGCTTCACCCCACCCGCCAGCCACCATGCCACGGTGTTCGACTGCACCGTGCGTCACGGCCTGGCCTGGGTGCGGCTGGCCGGCGATGGCGAGCCCGCACCGCCGGCCTTTGCCGCCGAAGACGAGTCCCGCCTGCGCAAGGTGAACTGCGGCCCCTACGACGTGGCCACCAGTGCGCCGCGCATCGTCGAGAACTTCCTCGACATGGCGCACTTCGGCTTTGTGCATGCGCACTGGCTGGGCGACCGTGCCCACACCGCCGTGCCGCCTTACCAGGTGCAGGCCACGGCCACCGGCCTGCTGGCCACGCAGTGCCTGGCCTGGCAACCCAAGAGCAGCGTGCATGCCGAGACCGGCGCCATGGTCGAGTACACCTACGAGGTCAATGCGCCCTACACGGCAGTGCTGACCAAGGTGCCCGACCAGTCTTCTGTCGCGCTGGCCGACTTCCGCGAATCCATCGCGCTGTTCGTCTGCCCGGTCACGCCCGAATCCAGCCGGGTGTGGTTCCGCCTGGCGATGAACGACTTCGACTCGCCCGACGAGAAGCTGCAGGCCTTCCAGCACACCATCTTCACGCAAGACCAGCCGGTGCTGGAGTCGCAGCGCCCCAAGTGCCTGCCGATCAGTGACACCGCGCCGGTGCAGGAACTGCACAGCGCCGCCGACCGCAGCGCCACCGCCTACCGGCGCCACCTGCGGGCCCTGGGCATCACCCACGGCGTGTGCTGAACGCCTTTTCCGAGACACCGCCATGCCTGCTGTTCGCCTGCCCAAGCATCTTCCGGCCACGCTGCCGCGTGAGCGCCTGCGCGCCCTGCTGCAGGCAGCGCCCAAGGCCGAGCTGCACATCCACATCGAAGGCTCGCTGGAGCCCGAGCTGATCTTTGCGCTGGCGCAGCGCAACGGGCTGCCGCTGGCCTACCCCAGCGTGCAGGCGCTGCGTGCGGCCTATGCCTTCACCGACCTGCAGAGCTTCCTCGACATCTATTACGCCGGTGCCAGCGTGCTGCTGCACGAGGCCGATTTCTTCGACATGGCCTGGGCGTACTTCCAGCGCGCCGCGGCCGACAACGTGGTGCATGCCGAGCTGTTCTTCGACCCGCAGACCCACACCGACCGTGGCGTGCCCATCGGCGTGGTGATCGACGGCCTGCACCGGGCCTGCCAGCAGGCCCAGGCGCAGCTGGGCATCAGCGCCAGCCTGATCCTCTGCTTCCTGCGTCACCTGGATGAAGCCAGCGCCCTGGCCACGCTGGCCGCTGCCATGCCCCACCGCAGCAAGTTCATCGGCGTGGGCTTGGACAGCAGCGAGCGCGGCCACCCGCCCGAGAAGTTCGCCCGCGTGTTTGCGCAGGCCCGGGCCGCCGGCCTGCACCTGGTGGCGCATGCGGGCGAAGAAGGCCCGCCGGCCTATATCGAGAGTGCGCTCGACGTGCTGCAGGTCGAGCGCATCGACCACGGCGTGCGCTGCACCGACAGCCCGGCCCTGGTGCAGCGCCTGGCCGCCAGCCGCATGCCGCTGACGGTGTGCCCGCTGTCGAACGTCAAGCTGTGCGTTTTCCAGACTCTGGCCGACCACAACCTGCCGGCCCTGCTGGCGGCCGGGCTGTGCGCCAGCATCAACAGCGACGATCCGGCTTACTTCGGCGGCTACCTGAATGCCAACCTGTTGGCCACCTTTGATGCCTTGCCGCAGCTGGGCGTGGCCCAGGCCTGGGCCCTGCTGCACAACAGCTTCGAGGCCAGCTTTGCCACACCGGCACAGAAGGCCGGGTGGTCGGCGAGCCTGGAGGCCGCCTTCGGTTCAGCCTGATCCCGGGGCGGCTTGCATTGCTGTAGCCAGGCGGTTCAGCGCGACCGGCTTGGTCAGACAGTCTGCAAAGCCGGCCTGCCTGCCGCGGGCGATGGCGTGCTGGTCGGGCTGGTGCGGGGCGGGCGGGTCTGGCGCGGCCTGGGGCGGCGGCAGGTCGGCTGGGCGCAGGCGCTCAGGCCGGTCAGCGCAGGCGCACCCAGCGCAGCTCCAGCGTGTCGCTGGGCCAGGGTGTCACCTGCACGCGGTTGGCCATGGCCCAGTTCAGCTTGCGGCGGTAAAGCGGCAGCAGCGGCAGGTCGTCGTGGATGAGCCGCAGCGCCACGCCCACGCGGGCGCGGCGGCGGGTCAGGTCGGGCTCGGTGCGCACCGCGTCGATCAGCGCATCGAGCTGCGGGTTGCTGTAGCGACCGGCGTTGAAGGTGCCGCCGCCGCCGGGGTCGAAGCTGCGGAACAGGCCGTTGAGCGTGCTCCAGGGGTCGGTCTGCGGTGTCCAGCCGAATTCCATGAAGCTGGCCGTGCCCTGGCTGAGCTTGGGAAAGAACTGGTTGGTTGGCGAACTGCGCAACTGGGTGCGGATGCCCACCTGGCTGAGCATGGCGGCGGCGGCCTGGCACACCGCTTCGCGCCAGCTGATGTTGACGCAATCGAGCGTGACGCTGAAGCCGCCCGGATAGCCGGCCTCGGTGAGCAGGGCGCGGGCGCGGGCGGGGTCGAAAGGCAGGCGGCGGTCCAGCTCGGGCAGGTGGCCGTCGACCAGCGGCGAGATGAAGCTGCCGGTGGGCGTGCCCTGGCCACGCAGCACCTTCTGCACGATCAGGTCGACGTCGACCGCATGGGCCACGGCCTGGCGCACGCGCCGGTCCTTGAAGGGGTTGCGGCCTTTCATGTCGCTGCCAGCCAGCTCATCGCGCGCTTGGTCGAAGGCCAGGTACTGCGTGCTCAGGTCGGTGGCGGAGACGACGCGCAGCCTGGCGTCGCGCTGCAGCCGGGCAATGTCCTGGAACGGCGGGTCCAGCACCAGGTCGGCCTCGCCCGATGCCAGCGCGGCCAGGCGGGTGGCGTCGCTGCGGATGGTGAGGAAGGTGGCCGCCGCCACGTTGCCGCTGCGGGGGTCGGCGCGGCCCCACCAGGCGTCGTGCCGGGCCAGCTGCACCTGCACGTCGGGCTGGTAGGCCACCAGGCGGTAGGGGCCGGTGCCGTTGGCGTTGCGCACCGCGAAGGTCTCCTGCTTGCCGTTGAAGTCTTGCGCCTTCTCCACGCCATGCTGGCGGCACCAGGCCTGGCTGACCATCGCCACCATCAGCAGCTTGTCGGGCAGAACGGCGTCGGGGGCGTTCAGCTGGATGTCGATCGTCAGCGCATCGATCTTCTTCAATGCGGTGATGCCCTGCAGCGTGAAGGCGCGCTGCGAACTCGGACCCTGGGCACGCTGGATCGAAAAGATCGCATCGTCGGCCGTGAAGGCGCTGCCGTCATGGAACTTGACGCCGCTGCGCAAGTGGAAGCGCCAGGTGGTGGGCCCGGTCATCTGCCAGCGGGTGGCCAGCGCTGGTTCCAGCTTGTAGTCGGCGTCGCGGTTGACCAGGGCGTCGTGCACCTGGAAGGCCACGCGGGCGTGGTACAGCAGCGCCACCGCATGCGGGTCCATGGTCTGCGGGTCGAAGGCGCTGGCAATGCGCAGCGTGCCGGCGGCTGGCCCGGCAGCAAACGCCGCCTGCGGCAGCAGCAGCGCACCCCACAGGATCGTCAGCACTGCCCGCACCAGTTGCCAGCCGCCACCTGGCGCCCAGGGGTTTGGCGGGCGGTGCAGGTCGGTGGTGACAGGGGGCGTGGGCATGGTGGCAGTGGCGGGTCAGCTGGTGTGCAGTGGACGCAGTGGCCGGGCTTTCGGCAGCCGGCGACAGATTGTGAACTGCCAACATGCCCGCCATGCCCGCCATGCCCGCCATGCCCGGCGCGGCGGCTGTCAGGCCACTGCTACGCTTGCGCCATGCCGACCGATGCCACTGCCCGCACCCCAGCGCTGCACCGTCTGTGGCCCTGGGTGGCGGCGGTGGGCCCGGCCAGTTGGCGGGCCGATGCACTCGCCGGCCTGCTGGGTGCGCTGCTGGTGCTGCCCCAGGGCATCGCCTTTGCGGCGCTGGCCGGCCTGCCGCCGGCCATGGGCCTGGCAGCGGCCGCGCTGCCCTGCGCAGTGGCGGCGCTGGCGGGGTCCAGCCGGCATGTGCTGTCGGGGCCCACCAATGCCACATCGCTGGCGCTGGGCGCGATGCTGGTGCCGCTGGCTGCGGGCGATGCCAGCCTGCTGCTGCCGCTGGCCCTGGCGCTGACGCTGCTGGTGGGCCTGATGCAGACCGGCCTGGCCGTGGCGCGGCTGGGCACGCTGGCCAACTTCATCTCGCCATCGGTGATGCTGGGCTTCACCACCGGCGCGGCGGCCTTGATCGCCTGGTACGCAGCCGCCGGCCTGATGGGCGCCGAGGGCCGTGCATCGCCGCTGCAGGCCTGGCAGCAGGGCACAGCGGCATCGGCCCTGGTGGTGGGCGGCTGCACCCTGGTGGTGGCGGCAGCGGGCCGGCGCTGGTGGCGCCAGGGCCCCTACTTGCTGGTGGCGCTGCTGGTGGGCACGGCGGTGGGCTGGTGGCTGACCCTGCACCCGCTGGCCGGCGCGGCGCCGCTGCGCGTGGGCAGCCCGCCGTCGGCCCTGCCGCAATGGCGCTGGCCCTGGGAGGATGCTGACCGCCTGCTGGCGCTGGGCTCACCGCTGCTGCAGGCGGCGCTGGCGCTGGCCATCGTCGCGCTGGGCCAGTCGATGGCGATCGCCAAGACCCTGGCTGCGCGCACCGGCGACGCGCTGGACGCCAACCGCGAATGCCTGGGCCAGGGCCTGGGCAACCTGGCGGCAGCCTGCAGTGGCGGCATGGTGGTGTGCGGCTCGCTGAACCGGTCGCTGCCCAACCTGGAAGCCGGTGCCCGCACGCCGCTGGCGGGTGTGTGCGCGGCGGGGTTTTTGGTGGCCCTGGTGGCGCTGGGCGGGCCGGTGCTGGCCTGGATCCCGCTGGCGGGTGTGAGCGCGCTGCTGGTGGTGGTGGCCTGGTCGCTGTTCGACCAGCCGTCCTGGCACCGCATCTGGCGCGACGACCGCCGCGAATTCGCCATTGCCCTGGCCACCACCGTGGCCACGCTGACCGTGCAGCTGGAGATGGCGGTGCTGGCCGGGGTGATGCTGTCCCTGGTGGTCTACCTGCACCGCAGCGCCCGCCCTGCGCTGCGCACCATGGGCTTCGACCGCCAGGGCGCTGGCCGGCCATTCGTGGTGCTGGGCGATGTGGGCGAGCCGGCCGCAGCACCGGCGGGTGCGCTGCCCGAATGCCCGCAGCTCAAGCTGTTGCGCATGGAGGGGTCGGTGTGGTTCGGTGCCGTGGCCCATGTGGCCGACCGGCTGCGCGGCCTGCGCGACCAGGCCGCCGCCAGCCCCGAGGGCCAGCGCCACCTGCTGGTGATGGCCAAGAGCATGAACACCATCGACCTGGCCGCCGCCGAGCTGTGGGAGGCCGAGCGGGTGCGCCGTGGTGAACTGGGCGGGGCGCTGTACTTCCACCGGCCGCGCCCGCAGGTGCAGGCGCTATGGCAGCGCACCGGATTCCTGCAGCGCCTGGGCGCCGACCATGTGTTCCCTGACAAGCGCCGCGCCATCGCCACCATCGTGCCGCAGCTCGATGATGCCGTTTGCAGCCGCTGTGAGCGCCGGGTGTTCGAGGAATGCGCCTGGCGGCCGGGCGCGCCGATCGACCCGGGCATCTGACCGGCTGCGCATGTTGGGCGGCGCCAACGAAAAAGCCACCCGGAGGTGGCTTTCGCCAGCCTTGCGTGCATGACGCCAGGCTGTTTTCTTGCAGGTACTTGGTGGGCCCTGACAGATTCGAACTGTCGACCAACGGATTAAGAGTCCGCTGCTCTACCAACTGAGCTAAGAGCCCCGGGAACTGTGTGTGAGCGTGACTTTCACTCGTGGTGGGTCGTGCGTGACTCGAACACGCGACCAACGGATTAAAAGTCCGCTGCTCTACCGACTGAGCTAACGACCCGTTTCGTGTAAAGCACAAGATTCTAGCCCGGATTTAACCCTGCTGTCTATTCGGCGGCTGGGCCGGTGCCCAGGCGCTGGCGCAGGCGCAGCAGCGCGTGTTCGCACTCCGGCGCGTCGCAACTGTCGCAGGCCCAGCGCCAGGCTGGCTGCGCCGCATCGCGCAGGGCCAGGCGGCTGAACAGGCCGGCCGCCGGCCCGCCGCGCGCGCGCAGCAGCGGGGCCACTGCATCCACGGCCGATTCCAGCCGCGCATCGCCCTGGCCCGCCACCAGGGCCCAGGGCAGGGCATGGCCGATCAGCAGGCTGCGCACCCTGCTGTCCACCGGCATGCGCACCTGCGGCCCGTCGCGCTGCAGGCCGTCGGGCTGCCAGGTGATGTCCAGCGCCGTCAGCAAGGTGATGTGGCACAGCCGCTGCCAGGCCACGGCCCGGGCCTGCAGGCTGGTGTCGTTGAACAGCCAGTCGCTGTAGACGGCGGTCATCAGCGGCGTGGTGTCGCACACCACCACGTCATGGCCGCTGGCTGCCGTGTCGATCAGCGCCTGTTGGGCTGCAGCGATGGCTGGCTGCTCGTCGGGCCGCGGCGTGCGGCCGTGGCCGTCGCACCAGGCGCGCAGGTGTTCACCCACCCAGGTGCAGCGTTGCCCCGTCAGCAGGGCGATGCGCTGCGCCAGGGCCTGGGCCAGCGCGGTCTTGCCGGTGCTCTCGGCGCCGACGATGGCGATGCGCAGGGCGTCGTCAGCCAAGGGCTGCTCCACCGTCAGCCACGGGCCGCCCCTCTGGCTGCCAGCCGCACCCAGCTGCGCCAGCCAGCCAGGGCCAGCACAGCGAACAGCGCATACAGCGCGGCGGTCAACCACAGTCCCTTGACGGCAAACAGCAGCACGCTCACCAGATTGACTGCCACCCACACCGGCCAGTTGTCGACCCGCTTGCGTGCCAGCAGCATCTGGCCGGCGATGCTGCCCACGGTGGGCAGGGCATCGAGGTAGGGCACGTCGCTATCGGTGGCCCGCTGCAGCAGCAGGCCCAGCAGCGGCCAGGCGGCCAGAGTGATGGCCGCCACCTGCAGGCGCTGCCGCTGGGCCAGCCAGCGCACCACCAGCGGCTGGCCGGTGTTGCCGGTGCCATGCAGCCATTGCCACCAGCCCCAGGCGGCCAGCGCAATGAACACCAGCTGCAGGCCGGCCTCGCCATACAGCTTGCTGTGCAGGAACAGCACGCCATACAGCGCCGAGCTGGCCATGGCCAGCGGCCAGGCCAGCGCATGCACCCGCAGGTTGCACAGCACCATCCACAGCGCCAGCACCAGGGCCAGCAGCTCCAGCCAGCTGACCGCTGTGCCGGCCAGTGTGAAGGCGGGCGCCAGCAGCGGTGCGGTGGCTGTCAGCAGATCGGTCAGCAGGGCGGTCATGGGCGCCCGGGGCGGGCGCAGCGGATGATCACCGGCGCGGTGCGTACTGCACCAGGATCTCGTCGGGCCTGACCATGCCCAGGTCGCCGCGGGCGCGCTCTTCCACCATCTCCAGGCCCTGGCGCAGGTCTTCCACCTCGGCGGTCAGGCGCAGGTTGGCGCGGCGCAACTCGGCATTGGCCTGCTGCTTGGCATCCAGCCGGGCCTGCTGGCGCATGACCGCAGGGATGCCGCCATCGCCCAGCCACAGCTCAGCCTGCACGGCGGCCAGCAGCAGCAGCAGGGCGACGGTGATGAAGCGCATGGCCGGGCCGGGGTGGGCGATGGTCGGCGACCGCAGCGGCGTCAGCGCAGGTTGTAGAACGCCGCACGGCCCGGGTACTTGGCGATGTCGCCCAGGTCTTCCTCGATGCGCAGCAGCTGGTTGTACTTGGCCATGCGGTCGCTGCGGCTCATGCTGCCGGTCTTGATCTGGCCGGCATTGGTGCCCACGGCGATGTCGGCGATGGTGGAGTCTTCGGTCTCGCCCGAGCGGTGGCTGATCACCGCCGTCCAGCCGGCGCGCTTGGCCATCTCGATGGCAGCGAAGGTCTCGGTCAGCGTGCCGATCTGGTTGATCTTGATCAGGATGGAGTTGGCCACGCCTTCGCGGATGCCACGCTCCAGGATGCTGGTGTTGGTGACGAACAGGTCGTCGCCCACCAGCTGCACCTTCTTGCCCAGGCGGTCGGCCAGGTGCTTCCAGCCGGCCCAGTCGCCCTCGTGCATGCCGTCTTCGATGCTGATGATCGGATACTTGTCGACCCAGGTGGCCAGCATGTCGGTCCAGGCCTCGGCGGTCAGCGACAAGCCGCCTTCGCCTTCGAGCACGTACTTGCCGTCCTTGTAGAACTCGCTGGCGGCGCAGTCCAGGCCGATGGCGATCTGGCTGCCCGGGGTGTAGCCGGCCTTGTCGATGGCGTCCAGGATCATCTGGATGGCAGCCTCATGGCTGGCCACGTTGGGCGCAAAGCCGCCTTCGTCGCCCACGGCCGTGCTGATGCCCTGGTCGTGCAGGATCTTCTTGAGCGCATGGAAGGTCTCGGCGCCCCAGCGCACGGCCTCGCGGAAGCTGGGCGCGCCCACCGGGATGATCATCAGCTCTTGCAGGTCGAGGCTGTTGTTGGCGTGGGCGCCGCCGTTGATGACGTTCATCATCGGCACCGGCAGGCTCATGCCACCCGACCCGCCGAAGTAGCGGTACAGCGGCAGGCCGGATTCTTCAGCCGCAGCGCGTGCCACCGCCATGCTGACGGCCAGCATGGCATTGGCGCCCAGGCGGCTCTTGTTCTCGGTGCCGTCCAGGTCGATCAGGGTCTTGTCGAGGAAGGCCTGCTCGCTGGCATCGAGCCCCAGCACCGATTCGCTGATCTCGGTGTTGACATGCTCCACCGCCTTCAGCACGCCCTTGCCCAGGTAGCGGGTCTTGTCGCCGTCACGCAGCTCGATGGCCTCGCGGCTGCCGGTGGAAGCACCGCTGGGCACGGCCGCACGGCCCATGGTGCCGCTCTCCAGCAGCACGTCGCACTCGACGGTGGGGTTGCCTCGGCTGTCGAGGATCTCGCGTCCGACGATGTCGACGATGGCGCTCATGGGGGTCCTTTGGCGTTGTGAAAAGGGCTGAATGTGTCAGACCGGCGCGTCCACGCCCTCGACCACGACCATGTTGAAGAAGGCGGTGGCACCCGCGCGCTTAGCACGTGCGGCGCGGTACAGCTCGGCGTCGTAGAAGGTCTGCGCAGCTTCCAGGCTGGGGAAGCGCAGCATCGCGATGCGGGTGGGCTGCCAGTCGCCTTCCATCACCGCGTGCCGGCCGCCGCGCACCAGGTATTCACCGCCAGCTGCCTTGACCGCCGCAGGGGCTGCGGCCATGTACTGCTTGTATTGCTCGGGGTCGCTGACCTGCATGTCGACGATGATGTAGGCGCAAGGCATGGTGGGCTCCGGTATTAGGCAACGTGGGGTCAGCAGCTGAAATCATTCTCGAGCAGCGGCTGGGCCTTGACCACGCGGTCGATTGCCACCAGCTGCTCCAGCAGTGCGCGCATGTGCTTGAGCGGCACGGCATTGGGCCCGTCGCTCAGCGCCTTGGCCGGGTCGGGGTGGGTTTCCATGAACAGCCCGGCCACGCCCACGCCCACGCCGGCACGTGCCAGCACCGGCACGAACCCACGCTGGCCGCCGCTGCTGGTGCCCTGGCCGCCAGGCAGCTGCACGCTGTGGGTGACATCGAACACCACCGGCGCGCCGGTCTCGCGCATGATGGCCAGGCTGCGCATGTCGGAGACCAGGTTGTTGTAGCCGAAGCTGGCGCCACGTTCGCAGGCCATGAAGCGGTCGTCGCTCAAGCCCGCTTCGCGTGCAGCGGCGCGGGCCTTGTCGATGACGTTCTTCATGTCGTGCGGCGCCAGGAACTGGCCCTTCTTGATGTTCACCGGCTTGCCGCAGCGGGCCACCGCATGGATGAAGTCGGTCTGGCGGCACAGGAAGGCCGGTGTCTGCAGCACGTCGACCACGCTGGCCACGGCGGGGATCTCGGCCTCGCTGTGCACATCGGTCAGCACCGGCACACCCAACTGGCGCTTGACCTGGGCCAGGATCTCCAGCCCTGCGTCCAAACCCGGGCCGCGGAACGTGCTGCCACTGCTGCGGTTGGCCTTGTCGTAGCTGCTCTTGAAGATGAAGGGCACGCCCAGGGCTGCGGTGATCTCTTTGAGCTGGCCCGCCACATCGATCTGCAACTGCAGCGATTCGACCACGCAGGGCCCGGCGATCAGGAAGAAGGGCCGGCTCAGGCCGACGTCAAAGCCGCAGAGTTGCATGGTGGTCTCGGTTTCAGGCGGCCAGGGCCGGGGTTGCGCGCTGGGCCAGCGCGGCGGCGATGAAGCTGATGAACAGCGGGTGGCCGTCCCATGGCGTGCTTTTGAATTCGGGGTGGAACTGCACGCCGACGAACCACGGGTGCTGGGTCTGCGGCAGTTCCACCATCTCGGTGAGCTTCTCGCGCTGGGTGATGGCTGAAATCACCAGGCCGGCCGTCTGCAATTGGTCCAGGTATTGCTCGTTGGCCTCATAGCGGTGGCGGTGGCGCTCGGTGACCACCGGCCCGTAGATCTGGTGGGCCAGGGTGCCGGGCATGACGTCGCTGCTCTGCGCACCCAGGCGCATGGTGCCGCCCATGTCGCTGTGGGCATTGCGCTTGTGGATGCTGCCGTCACGGTCTTGCCATTCGTCGATCAGCGCGATCACCGGGTGTGGGGAATCGGGGTCGAACTCGGTGCTGTTGGCGCCATCCAGCCCGGCCACATGGCGTGCGAACTCGATGGTGGCCACCTGCATGCCCAGGCAGATGCCCAGGTAGGGCCGCTTGTGCTCGCGGGCGTACCGGGCGGCAATGATCTTGCCCTCGATGCCGCGCTTGCCGAAGCCGCCGGGCACCAGGATGGCGTCGTACTGCGACAACTGGTCAGCGGTGGCCGGCGTCAGCGTCTCGGCATCGACATAGTCGATCTTGACCCGGGCATGCTGGTGGATGCCGGCATGGCGCAAGGCCTCGTTCAGGCTCTTGTACGAGTCCGACAGGTCGGTGTACTTGCCGCACATGGCAATCGTCACCTCATGCAGCGGGTGGCCCACCTCGTGCACCAGGGTGTCCCAGCGCTTGAGATTCGCGGCCTTGGTCAGCAACTGCAGCTTCATGCAGATCTGCTCGTCCAGGCCCTGCTCATGCAGCAGGCGCGGCACCTTGTAGATGGTGTCCACGTCCCACATGCTGATCACCCCATGCGGCACCACGTTGGTGAACAGGCTGATCTTTTCGCGCTCTTCGTCGGGCACTTCGCGGTCGGCGCGACACAGCAGCACATCAGGCTGGATGCCGATTTCGCGCAGCTTCTGCACCGTGTGCTGGGTGGGCTTGGTCTTCAGTTCACCGGCAGCGGCGATCCAGGGCACATAGGTCAGGTGCACGAAGGCGGTGTTGGTCGGGCCCAGCTTCAGGCTCAACTGGCGCACCGCCTCCAGGAAGGGCAGGCTCTCGATGTCGCCCACCGTGCCGCCGATCTCGACGATGGCCACATCGACATCGGTCGCACCGCGCTTGATGAATTCTTGTATCTCGTTGGTGACGTGCGGAATCACCTGCACCGTCTTGCCGAGGTAGTCGCCCCGGCGCTCTTTCTCGAGCACGCTCTTGTAGATCTGGCCCGAGGTGAAGTTGTTGCTGCGCTTCATGCGCGTGGTGATGAAGCGCTCGTAGTGGCCCAGGTCCAGGTCGGTTTCGGCGCCGTCGTCGGTGACGAACACCTCGCCGTGCTGGAACGGGCTCATCGTGCCGGGATCGACGTTGAGGTACGGATCCAGCTTGATGAGGGTGACCTTGAGGCCGCGCGATTCGAGGATCGCCGCCAGTGAGGCTGACGCGATGCCCTTGCCGAGAGAGGACACCACACCGCCGGTGACGAAGACGTACTTGGTCATGTCGTGCAGCACCTGGGGGTAGGCCGCCAGCAGGGGGCTGGCAGGACTCAGGAATGCTCTGGTGGTAAAGCGCGATTATAGGCGAGGGGTGGCTGCGGGCATGCCAGCATGGGCCGCGCAGCCCGAAGCAGGCAAGATCGCCGTTTCCCAGAACCCAGGACCCCCAAGCCATGCAGTGGATGCGATTCAGCCATGCCGGCAGCACAGGCTTCGGCCTGCTGGCCGGTGATTTTGTGCAGGTGCACACCGGCGACATGTTCAACGACCCGCAGCCCACCGGCCAGCAATTGCCGCTGGCCGGTTGCAGCTGGCTGCCACCGTGCCAGCCAGCCCAGATGCTGGGCCTGTGGAACAACTTCCGCGCCGCGGCCGAAAAAAACGGCTGGGCCGCGCCGCCCGAGCCGCTGTACTTCGTCAAGGCCATCGGCAGCCTGAACGCCCATGGCCGGCCGGTCCCGGTGCCCGCCGCCTACGACGGCCGCGTGCTGTACGAGGGCGAGCTGGCAGTGGTGATCGGCCGAACCGCACGCGCAGTGGCGGTGGCCGATGCGCCCGCCCACATCTTCGGCTACACCCTGGCCAATGACGTGACGGCGCTGGAGCTGCTGCAGCGCGACCCCAGCTTTCCGCAGTGGACCCGCGCCAAGGGCTTCGACGGCTTCTGCCCGCTGGGCCCGGTGATCGCCACCGACTTCGACCCCGCTGCCGCCACGCTGCGCACCCTGGTGGGCGGCCGCGAGCGGCAGAACTACGCGCTGGCCGACATGTTCTTCAGCCCGGCCGAGCTGGTGTCACGCATCTCGCACGACATCACCTTGCAGCCGGGCGACGTGATCCTGTGCGGCACCTCGCTGGGCGCAATGCCGATGAAGCCGGGCACCGAGGTGCAGGTGATCATCGACGGCATCGGCACCTTGGCCAACACCTACGGCTGAGCCTGAGGCCGCGCGCCAGACAGCCCCTGTGGACGGTCTGGCGCCTGCCGAATCGGCCGAGGCGCTGCCGGGCCGTGGGCAAGGCGGGTCAGATGGACTGCAGCCCCACCCTGGCCTTCTGTTGTGCCAGCGTGTGCGCCAGCAGCTTGGTGGCGGCGTAGATCGCGTCGATCTGCGGCGTGGGCACGCCGGTGATGCGGCCCAGCTCGACCACCGCGCCCACCAGGGCTTCGATCTCGACCGCGCGGCCGGCTTCCACGTCCTGCAGCATGCTGGTCTTGTGCGCGCCCACGGCCTCGGCCCCGGCGATGCGCTTGTCCAGCGAGATCTTGAACTGCACGCCCAGCGCCTCGGCCACCTTCTGGGCTTCGGCCATCATGCCGGCGGCCAGGGCCCGGCTGGCCGGGAAGCGGCAGATGTCTTCCAGCGTGGCATGGGTCAGCGCGCTGATCGGGTTGAAGCTCAGGTTGCCCCACAGCTTGATCCACAGCTCGCTGCGGATGTCCTTGCTGACCGGCGCCTTGAAACCGGCGCGGATCATGGCCTGGCTCAGTGCGTCGATGCGCGCGGTGCGCTCGCCGTTCAGTTCACCGATGGTGAAGCGGTTGCCCTCGATGACCTGCACCACGCCTGGCTCCAGCAGCTCGGCCGCCGGGTAGACCACGCTGCCGATGATGCGGTCAGGGGCGATGTGGGCGGCGATGCGGCCGCCGGGGTCGACGCTGTCCAGCCCGCGCCCTTCATGCGCGCCGCCCAGCTGGTGGAAGTACCACCAGGGGATGCCGTTGATCATCGTCACCACCACGGTCTGCGGGCCGACCAGCGCCTGCAGATCGGGCAGCAGATCACCCACCTGGTGGGCCTTGACGGTGAGCAGCACCACGTCTTGCGGGCCGGCATCGGCCATGGCCTGCACCGCCCGCACCTGGGTGGCGTGCTGGGTGCTGCCGTCTTCGTTGATCAGCTTGAAGCCATTGGCGTTGATGGCCGCCAGGTTGCGGTTGCGGGCGATGAAGGTGACGTCCTCCCCCGCGATCGCCAGCTTGGCCCCCAGGTACCCGCCGATCGCGCCGGCGCCCACCACTGCAAACTTCATCGTCGCGCTTTCAAGTCACTTCACTTCACTTCGCCGAAGGCACCGCCCTCGCGCTGCGCCACCTTGCGCTTGGCCAAACCCCACAGTGGCCACAGCAGCATCAACATGGCCAGGCCCATGATGCTGCCCACCAGGGGGTTGCTCCAGAAGATGGCCATGCTGCCCTGGCTCAGCAGCATGGCCTGGCGGAAGCTGGCCTCGGCCATGTCGCCCAGCACCAGGGCCAGCACCAGTGGCGCCAGCGGGTACTTCAGCTTCTTGAACAGGTAGCCCATCACGCCGAACACCAGCATCAGCACCACGTCGAACATCGAGCTGTGCACGGTGTAGGCGCCGATGGCGCAGATGACGATGATGACCGGCGCGATCACGCTGAACGGGATGCGCAGGATGGCAGCCCACCAGGGCACGGTGGTCAGCACCACGATCAGGCCGACGATGTTGCCCAGGTACATGCTGGCGATCAGGCCCCAGACGAAGTCCTTCTGCTCGACGAACAGCATCGGCCCGGGCTGCAGGCCCCAGATCAGCAGGCCACCCAGCAGCACGGCGGCCGTGGGGCTGCCGGGGATGCCCAGGGTCAGCATCGGCAGCAGGGCGCTGGTGCCGGCCGCATGCGCGGCGGTTTCTGGTGCGATCACGCCCTGGATGTCGCCCTTGCCGAAGCGCTCGGGGTGCTTGGACATGCGCCGTGCCATGCCGTAGCTCATGAACGATGCCGGCGTGGCGCCGCCGGGCGTGATGCCCATCCAGCAACCGATGGCGGTGCTGCGCAGGAAGGTCTTCCAGTACTTGAAGATCTCGCCCCAGGTGTTCCACACCGTGCGGCTGCTGATGCGCGCGCTCTTGCCCTTGAAGGCCAGGCCTTCTTCCATCGTCAGCAAAATCTCGCCGATGCCGAACAGGCCGATCACCGCGATCAGGAAGTCGAAGCCCTTGAGCAGCACCGGCTGGTCGTAGGTCATGCGCAGCGTGCCGGTCACCGCGTCCATGCCCACGGCGGCCAGCGCAAAGCCCAGCATCATCGCGGCCAGGGTCTTGGCGGGCGGCTCCTTGCTCATGCCCACGAAGCTGGCGAAGGTGAGCAGCTGCACCGCAAAGAACTCGGCCGGGCCGAACTTCAGCGCGAACCTGGCCAGCAGCGGCGCCAGGAAGGTGATCAGCAGCACCGCGAACAGCGCGCCGACGAAGCTGCTGGTGAAGGCGGCGGTCAGGGCCTGCGCCGCCTTGCCCTGCTGGGCCATGGGGTGGCCGTCGAAGGTGGTGGCCACGCTCCAGGGCTCACCGGGGATGTTGAACAGGATGGAGGTGATCGCCCCGCCGAACAGCGCACCCCAGTAGATGCAGCTCAGCATGATGATTGCCGAGGTGGGGTTCATGCTGAAGGTCAGCGGCAGCAGGATGGCGATGCCGTTGGCGCCGCCCAGCCCGGGCAGCACGCCAATCAGCACGCCCAGGATGATGCCCACGAACATGAAGCCGATGTTGGGCAGGGTGAGCGCAATGCTGAAGCCGTGGGCGAGGTTGCCGAGTTCTTCCATGGTGTGGCTCCGTCACAGCCCGAGCAGTTGCTCGAGCGGGCCCTTGGGCAGGGGCACGAGAAACCACTTCTCGAACACTGCATAAAAAAACAGCGGCACGCCGATGGCCACCGGCAGCGCCAGCACCGCCTTGTACTTGCCATGGCGGAACATGAAGTAGGCGATCAGCACCGCCGACGCGATGTAGATGCCGATGGCGAAGATCAGCGCCACGTACAGCACCATCGGCACCAGCACCGACACCACCAGGCCCACCTGCTTGCGGGTGGCGAACTCTTCGCTGTCCCCCGACCAGGCGCGCAGCTGACCGATCAGCACCCAGCCGCTGGACGCGGCCAGCAGCAGCCCGATGTAGAACGGAAAGTAGCCGGCGCGCGGGCCGTCATCGGCCCAGCCGATGCCCACGCGCAGGCTGTCGGCGATCACCAGCCCGGCGATGGCCAGCAGAAAGCAGGCCACCACGACCTCCGGGCCCCGGGTGCGCACGGCGGTGGAGGGGTCGTCGCGTTTGTCGTCGCTCATCGTCGGGCAGCCTGGTGTCGAACAGCGGTGGCGGGCTTACTGCGCCAGGAAGCCGGCTTCGCGCATCAGCACCCGGTGCATCTGCTCGTTCTTGCCCAGCCAGTCAAAGAACTCGGGGCCCGACAGCGCGGTGGTGTTGAAGGCGCCCTTGTCCATGAATTCCTTCCACTCCGGCAGTGCGCGCACCTTCTTGAACAGGTCGGTGTAGAACGCCACCTGCTCGGGCGTGACGCCCGGGGGCATGAAGATGCCGCGCAGCATGACGTAGTCCACCGGCAGGCCGGCGGACGCGCAGGTGGGGATGTCGGCCCAGCTTTGCGTGGCGGTGAGCTTGGTCTTGTAGGGCATCGGCGCCTTGTCCATCACGCACAGCGGGCGCAGCTTGCCGGCACGCCAGTGGCTTTCGGCCTCGATCGGGTTGTTCACCGTGCTGGTGATGTGGTTGCCCACCAGTTGCACCGCCACATCACCACCGCCCTTGTAGGGGATGTAGGTGATCTTCTTGCCGGCAGCCTTCTCGATCATCACGGTGATGATCTGGTCTTCCTGCTTGCTGCCGGTGCCGCCCATCTTGAAGCT
>JARXAJ010000136.1 GCA_029865965.1 Aquabacterium sp. | reverse complement strand
GCCGCGCGGGCTTCGTCGGTGGCGATGAAGGCCGAGCCGATGTAGCCGAAGTCAGCGCCCATGGCCTGCGCGGCCAGCACCGCGCCGCCGCTGGCGATGCTGCCCGACAGCGCCACCGGGCCGTCGAACCACTGGCGGATCTCCTGGATCAGGGCGAACGGGCTCTTGGTACCAGCGTGGCCACCGGCGCCGGCTGCCACGGCGATCAGGCCGTCAGCGCCCTTGTCCACCGCCTTGTGGGCATGGTTGTTGTTGATGATGTCGTGCAGCACCACGCCGCCCCAGCTGTGCACCGCCTCGTTGATGTCGACCCGGGCGCCCAGACTGGTGATGATGATCGGCACCTTGTACTTGGCGCACATCTGCATGTCGTGGTCGAGCCGGTCGTTGCTCTTGTGCACGATCTGGTTGATGGCATAGGGCGCAGACTTGCGGTCGGGGTTGGCCTTGTCCCAGGCGGCCAGGCCCTCGGTGATCTCGGCAAACCATTCATCCACCTGCGATGCCGGCCGGGCGTTGAGCGCGGGCATCGAGCCCACCACACCGGCGGTGCACTGGGCGATGACCAGCTTGGGCGTGCTGATGATGAACAGCGGTGACCCGATGATGGGCAGCGGCAGGTTGGATAAAGCGGCGGGCAAGGGCACGTCAGGCTCCAGGGTCAGAAGGTGTGAAGAACGCCAGGCCAGTGTGCGAGCGCGCACAGGCCGGTCACTATCACCGGAGCGACATGGCGCCCCGGGGTGGTGGGTCAGCCGACGGTCAGAACGCGTCCAGCGCCATCTCGGTGACGCCTTCGGCGCCGTCGACGATGCTGTCGCGCACGCCGGGCGCCTTGCTCAGCATGTGGTCGGCATAGAAGCGCGCGGTGGTGATCTTGGCGCGCATGAAGTCGGGCTCCACACCGGCGGCCAGCTGGTCTTCGGCGGCCATCAGCGACCGGCCCATCTGCCAGCCTGCCATCACGTTGCCGGCCAGCATCAGGTAGGGCACGCTGCCGGCGAACACGGCGTTCGGGCTGGCTTTGGTGTGTCCGGCCACGAAGCCCACCACATCCAGCAGTGCCAGGCGCGCCGCCGTCAAGCGCTTGGCCATGGCCTGCGCCGCGCCACTGGGGCGGGCGGCCAGCAGGGCTTCGGTGTCCTGCACCTGCGCGCAGATGGCGCGCACGGTGGCGCCGCCATCGCGCGCGGTCTTGCGGCCCACCAGGTCATTCGCCTGGATGGCGGTGGTGCCTTCGTAGATGGTGAGGATCTTGGCGTCGCGGTAGTGCTGCGCTGCGCCTGTCTCCTCGATGAAGCCCATGCCGCCGTGCACCTGCACACCCAGGCTGGTGACTTCCAGGCTCATCTCGGTGCTGTAGCCCTTGACCAGCGGCACCATGAATTCATAGAAAGCCTGGTTCTGCTTGCGCACCGCTGCATCGGGGTGGGCGTGTGCGGCATCCAGCGCGGCAGCGGCCACGAAGGCCATGGCGCGGCAGCCCTCGGTGTAGGCGCGCATGGTCATCAGCATGCGCTTGACATCGGGGTGGTGGATGATCGGCGCGGCGGCGTTCAGGCTGCCGTCCACCGGGCGGCTCTGCACCCGGTCACGGGCGTACTGCACCGCCTTCTGGTAGGCCCGCTCGGCCACCGCGATGCCCTGCTGGCCCACCGCGAAGCGGGCCGCGTTCATCATCACGAACATGTATTCCAGGCCACGGTTCTCTTGCCCGACGAGATACCCAACCGCACCGCCATGGTCACCGTACTGCAGCACGGCCGTGGGGCTGGCCTTGATGCCCATCTTGTGCTCGATGCTGACGCAGTGCACGTCGTTGCGGGCACCCAGGCTGCCGTCGGCGTTGACCATGAACTTCGGCGCCACGAACAGGCTGATGCCCTTCACGCCTTCGGGCGCGCCCATCACCCGGGCCAGCACCAGGTGGACGATGTTCTCGGCCATGTCGTGCTCACCGTAGGTGATGTAGATCTTGGTGCCAAACAGCTTGTAGGTGCCATCGGGCTGCGGCTCGGCGCGGCTGCGCACCATGCTCAGGTCCGACCCGGCCTGCGGCTCGGTCAGGTTCATCGTGCCGGTCCAGCGGCCTTCGACCATCGGTGCCAGGTAGCGGGCCTTCAACTCGTCGCTGCCGGCGGTCAGCAGGGCCTCGATGGCGCCGTCGGTCAGCAACGGGCACAGCGCAAAGCTGATGTTGGCGCTGTTGACCATCTCGATGCAGGCGGCGTGGATCAGCTTGGGCAGGCCCTGGCCGCCGAATTCCACCGGGTGGTGCACACCCTGCCAGCCACCGGCGCCGTATTGCTTGAAGGCGTCCTTGAAGCCGGCGGTGGTGGTGACCACGCCGTCCTTGAACGACGACGGCGCCTTGTCGCCTTCCCAGTTCAGCGGGGCGATCACGTCCTGGTTGAGCTTGGCGCATTCGTCCAGCACGGCGGCAGCGGTGTCGGGGCCGGCATCTTCAAAGCCGGGCAGCGCGGCCACGGCGTCCAGGCCGGCGACATGGTTCATCACGAACAGCATGTCCTTGACGGGGGCGAGGTAGGTCATTTCAATCTCCGGATGCAGCAAGGGCGCCGATGTCGGCGCCCTTGGGGGTCGTTCGGGGGCGCTTCAGTGGCGCGGGATCACAGGCTCTTGATCAGCTCGGGCACGGCCACGAACAGGTCGGCCTCCAGGCCGTAATCTGCCACGCTGAAGATCGGTGCCTCGGCGTCCTTGTTGATCGCCACGATCACCTTGCTGTCCTTCATGCCGGCCAGATGCTGGATGGCGCCCGAAATGCCGGCGGCGATGTAGAGCGACGGCGCCACGATCTTGCCGGTCTGGCCCACCTGCCAGTCATTGGGGGCATAACCCGCATCCACCGCAGCGCGGCTGGCGCCCAGTGCGGCGCCCAGCTTGTCGGCCAGGGGCGTCAGCACTTCGTTGAACTTCTCGCTGCTGCCCAGGGCACGGCCGCCGCTGACGATGATCTTGGCGGCGGTCAGTTCGGGCCGGTCGTTCTTGGCGATCTCGCTGCGCATCCAGGTGGCATGGGCGCTGGCGGCCACGGCGGCAATCACGTCCACCGCAGCGCTGCCACCGCTGGCGGCGGCGGCGTCGAAGCCGGTGGTGCGCACGGTGATCACCTTGGTGGCATCGCTGCTCTGCACCGTGGCGATGGCGTTGCCGGCGTAGATCGGGCGCTCGAAGGTGTCGGCGCTGATGACCTTGGTGGCGTCGCTGATCTGGGCCACGTCCAGCAGCGCAGCCACGCGGGGCGACACGTTCTTGCCGGCCGCCGTGGCCGGGAACAGCAGGTGGCTGTAGCCTGAGGCAACGGCCACCACCTGGGCGGCCAGGTTCTCGGCCAGGCCGTGGCCCAGGCCGGCGTCGTCGGCATGCAGCACCCGGGCCACGCCGGCGATCTGCGCGGCAGCGGCAGCGGCTGCAGCGGCGTTGTGGCCGGCCACCAGCACATGCACATCGCCGCCACAGGCCAGGGCGGCAGTGACGGTGTTCAGCGTGGCGCCCTTGATGGACGCGTTGTCGTGTTCGGCAATGACGAGGACGCTCATGTCAGATGACCTTTGCTTCGTTCTTCAACTTGGCCACCAGGGTGGCGACATCTGGCACCTTGATGCCGGCGCCGCGCTTGGGCGGCTCACTGACATTCAGGGTCTTGATCCTGCTGGCCACATCCACGCCCAGGTCCGACGGCTTCAGCACTTCCAGCGTCTTCTTCTTGGCCTTCATGATGTTGGGCAGGGTGACATAGCGCGGCTCGTTCAGGCGCAGGTCGGTGGTGACCACCGCCGGCAGGCTGAGGCTCAGCACTTCCAGGCCGCCGTCGATCTCACGGGTGCAGGTCAGCTTGCCGTCGACCACTTCCACCTTGCTGGCGAAGGTGGCTTGCGGCAGGCCGGCCAGCGCGGCCAGCATCTGGCCGGTCTGGTTGCAGTCGTCGTCGATGGCCTGCTTGCCCAGGATGATCAGGCCAGGCTGCTCCTTGTCGACCAGCGCCTTCAGCAGCTTGGCAACGGCCAGGGGCTGCAGCTCTTCGGTGCTTTCGACCAGGATGGCCCGGTCGGCGCCGATGGCCATCGCGGTGCGCAGGGTTTCCTGGCACTGCGTGACCCCGCAGGACACGACGATCACCTCGGTGACCACGCCCTTTTCCTTCAGGCGCACGGCCTCTTCGACAGCGATCTCGTCGAAGGGGTTCATGCTCATCTTGACGTTGGCGATGTCGACCCCGGTGCCGTCGGACTTCACACGCACCTTGACGTTGTAGTCGACAACACGCTTCACGGGCACCAATACCTTCATGACACGCGGCTCCTGGCTGGATGGGATGGGTTTCAAATGGGTTGCGGAATTCTAGGTGGCGGGGTGCGCACCGGGGAATGGCAGGAAATCGAACGGTCGTGCTATTTTTTGCCATTGTGCCCCAGCCACCCGGGCCGCGCCGTCGCCCAAGGGTCAACCAGGGACCGTGGTCTGGCGCGCCGCCTCGAAGGCCGCCAGGCGCACGGCAAAGCGGCCTTGCACCTGCTTCTCGGTGGCCGCCACGCCAGCGGGCAGTGGCAGGGTCTCGAAGAAATGGCAGGCCACGCGGTGCCCCGGGCCGGCCTCACGCAGCGCCGGCTCTTCACTGCGGCAGCGGTCTTGTGCCTGCGGGCAGCGGGTGTGGAACCGGCATCCGCTGGGCGGGTGCATGGCGCTTGGCACGTCGCCGGTCAGCAGGATGCGGGTGCGTTGCAGGCCGGGTTCGGGCCGCGGAATGGCCGACAGCAGGGCCTGGGTGTAGGGGTGCAGCGGGCGGGCGTACAGCGACCGTTTGTCGGCGATCTCGACCAGCTTGCCCAGGTACATCACCGCCACCCGGTCGCTGATGTGCTTGACCACCGCCAGGTCGTGCGCGATGAACAGGTAACTGAGGCCGAAGCGCCGCTGCAGATCCTGCAGCAGGTTGACCACCTGGGCCTGGATCGCCACATCCAGCGCCGACACCGGCTCGTCGCAGACGATCAGGTCGGGCTGCACCGCCAGTGCCCGGGCAATGCCGATGCGCTGGCGCTGCCCGCCCGAGAACTGGTGCGGATAGCGGCGCGCATGCTCGGGCAGCAGGCCCACCAGTTGCAGCAACTCACGCACCCGGTCGGCGCGCTCGGCGGGGCTGCCGATGTGGTGCACCGCCATGGGCTCGGTCAGCAGGTCGGCGATCGTCATGCGCGGGTTCAGCGACGCATACGGGTCTTGAAAGATGATTTGCAGGTGCCGGCGCATGCTGCGCATCTGCTCGTCGCTGGCGGTGGCGATCTCCTGGCCCTGGAAGCACACCGAACCGCCGGTGGGCGGGATCAGCCGCAGCACCAGCCGGCCGGTGGTGGACTTGCCGCAGCCTGACTCACCGACCAGCGCCAGCGTCTCGCCACGGGCGATGTCGAAGCTGACATCGTCGACCGCACGCACCTGGCCCACGGTGCGGCTGATGACCACACCGCGCTGCACCGGGAAGTGCTTGACCAGGCCACGCACCGACAGCACCGGCGCGGCGTCGGCGGCTTCAGGCTTGGACATCGGTCAGCTCCTGGGTGGATGCGATGGTCAGCTCCACCGGCGCCTTCCAGCAGGCGACCTGGTGGCCCGCGCCCATGGCCCGCAGCGGTGGCTGCTGCGCATGGCAGTGGGCATCGGCAAACGGGCAGCGCGGCGCAAACCGGCAGCCCGCCGGCTGGTTGGCCGGGCTGGGCACGCTGCCCTCGATGGTGGACAGCCGTTCCCGCACCACGTCCAGCCGCGGGATCGAGCCGAGCAGACCGATGGTGTAAGGGTGCTGCGGGTCGTCGAACAAGGCCTGCACCGGCGCGCTTTCGACGATCTGGCCGGCATACATCACGATCACTTCGTCCACCAGCTCGGCGATCACGCCCAGGTCGTGGGTGATGATCAGCACCGCCATGCCCAGGCGCTGTTGCAGATCACGCAGCAGGTCGAGGATCTGCGCCTGGATGGTGACGTCGAGCGCGGTGGTGGGCTCGTCGGCCACCAGCAGCACCGGCTCACAGGCCAGGGCCATGGCGATCATCACCCGCTGGCGCATGCCGCCCGACAGCCGGTGCGGAAAGTCGTCGAAGCGCTGCGCGGCCGACGGGATGCGTACCAGCTCCAGCACCTCCAGCGCACGCTTGCGGGCGGCGTCGTAGGGCATGCCGGAATGCGCACGGATGGCCTCGACGATCTGCGCGCCGATGGTGTGCACCGGGTTCAGGCTGGTCATCGGCTCCTGGAAGACCATGGCCATGCGGCCACCGCGCAGCAGGCGGCGCTCTTCGGCCGACATGGCCATCACGTCGCGCCCTTCGAACAGCAGCGCATCAGCCTGCACCTGGCCGGGCGGCTGCGGCACCAGGCCCATCAGCGACAGCGACGTGACGCTCTTGCCGCAGCCCGATTCGCCCACCAGCCCCACCGCGCGGCCGCGCCGCACGGAAAAGCTGATGCCGTCCACCGCCTTGAACAGGCCCCGCTCGGTGTGGAACCAGGTGCGCAGGTTGCGCACCTCCAGCAGCGGCGCATCGTCGGGCTCGGGACCGTCAGCCATGTTCATCCTCAATGACAAGAAGCGAGCAGGACTGGCTGCCGCCGGGATCGAAGCAAGCGAACGCTGCGGAACCGGCTTCGCCGGGCCGCTGGCGTTGCCCCCTTGAGGGGAAAGCGCCGCAGGCGCTTCGGGGGTAGGTCAGGGGCTGGCGTCGAGGCCCTTGTAGAAGGTGTACTGGAACAGCATGTGCGCCCGGGCGTTCTTCACCTTGTTGGTGGTGGTCTGGTAGAGCTTGGGGTTCATCACCGGGATCCAGAGGTGCTCCTTCATCACGATGTCCTGCGCCGCCATGAAGCCGGCTGCGCGGTCGGCCGCATTCAATGCGGTCTTGCCCTTGTTGATGGCGGCGTCGGTGGCGGCGTCCTTCCAGTTCATGCGGTTGGGCGTGGGGATCTGGGCCGAGTCGAAGTAGAAGATCATCAGTTCGCCGGCCGACAGGTACGGCACGCTCACCGTCCACAGGTCGAAGTCCTGCCCGCTCAGCTTGGCCGGCATGATGGTGGACTCGAGGGCGGTGATCTTCCAGTCGACGCCGATCTTGCGCATGTAGCCCTGAATGGCTTCGGTCATGCGCGGGAAGTAGGTCACCTGCGGGATGAAGACGACAGGCGCCAGCCGCTCACCCTGGGCGTTCACGCGGATGCCGTCAGCGCCCTTCTTGGCCCAGCCGGCTTCGTCGAGCAGCTTGTTGGCCCGGGCCACGTCTTCCTTGACGATGCCCTTGGTGGCGGGGTTGTAATCGAGCGCGCCCTCATGGATGTAGGTGTAGGCCGGCCCGGCCTGGCCCAGCATCACGCCCTTGACCAGCTCGGCCCGGTTGATGGCGATGCTCATGGCCTCGCGCACCCGCTTGTCCTTGACCAGCGGCCGGTCGGCCTTGAAGCCGAAGTACATCAGCTGGAAGCTAGGGCTGGCCTCCTGCACGGTCAGCATCGGGTTCTTCTTGGCCTGGTCGATGAACTGGGTGGGAAAGTGGCTGGTGATGTCGAAGCGGCCGCTCATCATGGCCGCCAGGCGGCTGGAGTCCTCGGGCACGGTCTTGATCGACAGCCGTTCGTACTTCACCGGCCCCGGGTTCTTGTACATCGGCATGGGGCCCCACTTGTAGGCGTCGTGGCGCTTGAGCAGCAACTCGGTGCGGGGCTGCCAGTTCACCCAGCACCAGGGGCCGGTGCCGTCGATGCCCTTGATGCCGTAGTCCTTGCCCAGGCTGTCCACGCTCTCCTTGTTGTGGATGCTGTTGTTGTACATGGTCAGCTGCACCATCATGTCGGAATACGGCTCGACCAGTTCGTATTCCACCGTGTACGGATCGGGCGCACGCAGCTCCTTGATCTTGCCAGCGCGCCAGGCATAGGGCGCGCGGGTGGCCGGGTCCTTCTGCCGGTTGAAGCTGTAGACCACGTCGGCGGCGGTGAACTTCTTGCCGCTGCAGAACTGCACGTCGTCGCGCAGCTTGAAGGTGTAGAGCTTGCCGTCGGGGCTGACGGTCCAACTCTTGGCCAGCAGCGGCACGGCGGTCTTGCCGTCCCAGTCCAGCGCCACCAGGGTGTCCTGGACCATGTGCACGACGTCGGAGGTGGGGCTCCAGGTGGTGCGGTGGCCGTCATAGTGCGGGCTGTCCAGGGCCTTGGCCATGTTCAGGGTCTGGGCCGTGGTGGCGGTGGCCGCCAGGGCGGCCAGCAGGCCCATGGCCAGGATGCGGGGCAGATGCAAGCTCATCGGTGTGTCTCCTGATGCGCCTCGGTGGGCAGGTGGTGGGGCGCATGTGTCTGCGCTCGGTGGGGGCTTGGTGGAACTCAGGTCTGCAGACGCGGGTCCAGCACGTCGCGCACCGCGTCACCCAGCAGGTTGGCGGTCAGCACGATGGCGAAGATGGCCAGGCTGGGGATGGTGGCGATGTGCGGCGCCATGAACAGGAAGTCACGCCCCTGCGCGGCCATCATGCCCAGCTCGGCCACCGGCGGCTGGGCACCCATGCCCAGGAAGCCCAGCGCCGAGCCGACCAGGATCACCTGACCGAAGCGCAACGTGAGGAACACCGCGATGGTCGAAATGCAGTTCAGCGTGAGGTAGCGCCAGATCAGGGTGCCGTTGCGCAAGCCGACGGCGCGGCCTGCTTCCATGAACTCTTGCCCCATCACGCCGACGGCGGCGCCGCGCGCCACGCGTGCCACGTCGGGCACGGTGGACACCACCAGGGCGAAGATCACTGCCGACAGGCCTGAACCGAGGATGGCCGCCACCGCCAGGCCGATCATGATGGCCGGGAAGGCCAGCAAGATGTCGACCAGGCGCATGATCCACGGGTCGATGCGCTTGTAGAACGCGGCCAGGATGCCCAGCACCGCCCCCAGGCCGCCACCCAGCAGCACGCCGGCCAGGCCCATCATCAAGGTGTTGCGGGCGCCATAGAGCACCCGGCTGAGCATGTCGCGGCCGGTGTTGTCGGTTCCGAACCAGTGCTCGGCACTGGGTGGCTGCATGGTCTTGTTCAGGTCGGTGTAGTACGGATCGTAGGGTGCGACCCAGGGCGCGCACATGGCCGCCAGCACAATCAGCGCCAGCAGCACGGCCGACACCAGGGCCACCCGGTCGCGCGCCAGGCGGGCCACCAGGCCGGCGCGACGGCCGACCCCGGCGTTGGCTGCCGGTGCAGCCGGCAATGCGGCAGACGTGGTGTTCATGACCGTTGCACCCGCGGGTCGAGCACGACGTAGAGCACGTCGACGATCAGGTTGATCACCAGGAAGGCCAGCGCCAGGATCATGATGGCGCCCTGGGCCGTGGGGAAATCACTGCTGACGATCGCGCCCACCGCGAGCCGGCCCACGCCGGGCCAGGAGAACATGGTCTCGGTGACCACCGCGCCGCCCAGCAGGAAGGCCGCCTGCAGCCCCACCAGGGTGACCACCGGGATCAGCGCATTGCGCAGCGCGTGGTGCACGATCACCACCCATTCCTTCAAGCCCTTGGCGCGCGCGGTGCGCACGAAGTCGGCGCCCAGCACCTCGAGCACCGCCGTGCGGGTGATGCGCGCGATCGGGCCGACCAGCACGCTGCCCAGGGTGAGCGCGGGCAGGATCAGCGCCGCCAGCCCGCCATCCCACACCGGGCCGGTGCGGCCGGTGAAGGGCAGCAGATCCCACTTGTAGCCCACGTACTGCATCAGGATCAGGCCGACGAAGAACACCGGCATCGACACCCCGGCCACCGACAGCGCCACGATGGCCCGGTCGACCAGCGTGCCGCGGCGCACCGCCGCCACCGTGCCCAGCACCAAGCCCAGCGGCACGGCCATCAGCATGGCGCCCAGCATCAGCTCGGTGGTGGGGCCCACGGTGGCCTGCAACTCTTCCATCACCGACTTGTTGCTGATGATGGACCGGCCCAGGTCGCCCTGCGCCACCCGCAGGATGTAGTCGAAGAACTGCACCAGCAGCGGCCGGTCCAGCCCCAGGTCCTTGCGGATGCCTTCGACCACGTCTGGGCTGGCATCGGCGCCGGCGATGATCAACGCGGGGTCGGTGGGCACCACCTGCAACAGACAGAAGCACAGGAACAGCACCCCCACCAAGGCAGGCATCGAGACCAGCAGTCTTCGGGCAATCATCGGACCCATGCAGCACGCTCCCGGGAGGTCAAGGCGTCTTCAGATTTCAGACTAAACG
>JARXAJ010000077.1 GCA_029865965.1 Aquabacterium sp. | reverse complement strand
GATGATCTTCTCGACCACCT
The DNA here is from genome assembly GCA_029865965.1 of Aquabacterium sp. Taxonomy (GTDB): domain Bacteria; phylum Pseudomonadota; class Gammaproteobacteria; order Burkholderiales; family Burkholderiaceae_C; genus Pseudaquabacterium. The sequence continues at coordinate 36,532 of JARXAJ010000077.1, read as the reverse complement.
GCCAGGTGATGGGCTCGATGTAGGTCACGTCCGCCGTGTCGGGGTCGGTCATGATCGTGGCCGGGTTGCTGTTGACCAGGATGACGCGGTAGCCCTCCTGGCGCAGCGCCTTGCAGGCCTGTGCGCCGGAGTAATCGAATTCACAGGCTTGGCCGATGATGATCGGGCCGGCGCCGATGATGAGGATGCTTTGGAGGTCAGTGCGCTTGGGCATTCTTCTTCTCCGCCATCAGCGTTGTGAAGCGGTCGAACAGGTAGGCGATGTCATGCGGGCCGGTGCTCGCTTCCGGGTGGCCCTGGAAGCAGAACGCCGGGCGGTCGGTGCGGGCCAGGCCCTGCAGCGTGCCATCGAACAGGCTGATGTGGGTGGGGCGCAGGTTGGGCGGCAAGGTGTTCTCGTCCACCGCAAAGCCGTGGTTCTGGCTGGTGATCGACACCCGGCCGGAATCGAGATCCTTGACCGGGTGGTTGGCGCCGTGGTGGCCGAACTTCATCTTGAAGGTCTTGGCGCCCGAGGCCAGCGCCATGATCTGGTGGCCCAGGCAGATGCCGAAGGTGGGGATGCCGGTGTCGATCAGGCTGCGGGCGGCGGTGATGGCGTAGTCACACGGCTGCGGGTCGCCGGGGCCGTTGCTCAGGAAGATGCCGTCGGGGCGCAGGGCCAGCACATCGGCAGCGGGCGTGTGCGCCGGCACCACGGTGACGCGGCAGCCGCGGCTGGCCAGCATGCGCAGGATGTTGCGCTTGACGCCGAAGTCATAGGCCACTACGTGAAAGCGGGCGTCCACCAGGATCCCGTAGCCACTGCCCAGTGTCCACTCGGTCTCGGTCCAGGCGTAGGGCTCGGACACCGACACCACCTGGGCCAGATCCTGGCCAGCCATGCTGGGCGCGCCCTGGGCGCGGGCCACTGCGGCGTCGATGTCGGCCGGGCCGATGCTGGCGCCTGCGGCAAAACTGGCAATGCAGCCGTTCTGCGCGCCCTTGCTGCGCAGCACGCGGGTCAGGCGACGGGTGTCGATGCCGGCGATGGCCACGGTGCCCTCGCGCCGCAGGTAGGCGTCCAGCGTGAGGCTGGCGCGGAAGTTGGACATGCGGATCGGCAGGTCCTTGATGATCAGCCCGGCGGCATGGACTTTCGTGGCTTCGACGTCTTCCTCGTTGACGCCATAGCTGCCGATGTGCGGATACGTCAGGGTGACGATCTGCCGACAGTAGCTGGGGTCGGTGAGGATTTCCTGGTAACCGGTGAGGGCGGTGTTGAACACCACCTCGCCCACGGTGTGCCCGGAAGCGCCGATGGAGATGCCCTGAAAGACCGTGCCGTCTGCAAGGGCGAGAAGTGCGGGGGGCAGAACAGGCAGCAAGAGATATGGCTCCGGAAGTCGCGCACGCCCAGCTTTTGCTCGCATCGGGCCCCCGTCGGCGTGGCGCTGACAGGGCCCTGAGCAGGAAGTCCGGCGGGAAACTTCGCAGGAGTTTCGCTAGGCTGCGTTGGTGGCGGGTAAACCTCGGAATTATAGCCGGCCAGGGTTTCCCCGGACCCTAAGCAACTCAGCCCAGAGCGGCAATGCCCGCGCGCGCCACCTGCGCATCTTCAGACGACTTGACGCCGCTGACGCCCACCGCACCCACACACTGGCCGTCCACCATCACCGGCACGCCGCCTTCGAGCATGCCTTCAAGCATGGGCGCGCTCAGGAAGCTGGTGCGGCCCTGGTTGATCACGTCCTCGTAGACCTTGCTGTCGCGCCGGCCCAGCGCCGCCGTGCGGGCCTTGGCCGGGGCGATGTGGGCCGAGATCGGCGCGGCGCCGTCCAGGCGCTGCAGCCACAGCAGGTGGCCGCCGTCGTCGACGATGGCGATCGTCACGGCCCACTGGTTGGCAAGGGCTTCCGCCTCGGCGGCCTGGGCCATGGCGCGCGCATCAGACAGGGTCAACACGGATTTGGAGAGCATGGAAGAATCCGAAAATAGGGGAGGCGGCAGTTTGCACCAGCCAACCCACGCCATTGGCACCCGAAAGGTGCTGACAGCCCTGCGGAACTTTGGCTGTGGTTCCGGATCGGATCGCTATCTTTGACAACTCCCTGGAGGTCGACCATGAATGAACAACACCTGCAAACCATGCCCGGCTTCGGCTCGGCCGGTACGCTGGCCGCTGACCGCAACCGCGTTCTGCGCAACACCTACTGGCTGCTAGCGCTGTCGATGGTGCCCACGGTGCTGGGCGCCTGGGTGGGCGTGTCCACCGGCATCACCTCGGCGCTGGGCAATGGCATGTCGGCCATCATCTTCCTCGCCGGCGCCTTCGGCTTCATGTTCGCCATCGAGAAGACCAAGAACTCAGCCGCCGGCGTGCCGGTGCTGCTGGCCTTCACTTTCTTCATGGGCCTGATGCTGGCGCGCATGCTGGCGGTGGTGCTGGGCTTCAAGAACGGCACGTCGCTGGTGATGACGGCATTCGCCGGCACGGCCGTGGTGTTCATCGGCATGGCCAGCCTGGCGACGGTGATCAAGCGCGACCTGACCGGCATGGGCAAGTTCCTGTTCGTCGGCGCACTGATCCTGCTGGCTGCGGGCGTCGTCAACATCTTCATGCAGAGCACCGCCCTGATGATGACCTTGTCGGTGCTGGCGATCGTGATCTTCTCCGGCTTCATCCTGTTCGACATCAAGCGGGTGATCGACGGCGGCGAGACGAACTACATCAGCGCCACCCTGGCCATCTACCTGAGCATCTACAACATCTTCCAGGCGCTGCTGGCCATCCTGGGCATTGCCGGCGGCGAACGCGAGTAAGTTGTCTCGCACCATCTGAAAAGGCTCCCTCGGGAGCCTTTTTTCATGGCTGACGCGCCGGGCCGTCAGGCGCGCTCGAACACCGCCATGCTTTCCACATGCGCCGTGTGCGGGAACATGTTCACCGCCCCTGCCGCCACGCAGCGGTAGCCGGCCTGGTGCACCAGCAGGCCGGCATCGCGTGCCAGCGTGGCCGGGTTGCAGCTGACATAGACGATGCGCTGCGGCGGCTGCCAGCCTGCACGGGGGGTCTCGTGCAGGTCGGCCAGGGCCTTGGCCAGGGCGAAGGCGCCTTCGCGGGGCGGATCGACCAGCCACTTGTCGGCCTGGCCAAGGGCCACCAGGTCGTCGGCCGTCAGCTCGAACAGGTTGCTGACGGCAAACGCGGTCTTGGCAGCCAGGCCATTGCGCTGCGCGTTGTCACGGGCACGCTGCACCAGGGTTTCGCTGCCCTCGATGCCCAGCACCGCGCCGGCCACCGTGGCCAAGGGCAGGCTGAAGTTGCCCAGGCCGCAGAACCAGTCGATCACCCGCTCGGCAGGGCCGGGCGCCAGCAAGCGAACTGCCCTGCCCACCAGCACGCTGTTGATCGGGTGGTTGACCTGGGTGAAATCGGTGGGTTTGAACGGCATGGTGATGCCGAACTCGGGCAGCGCGTAGGCCAGCTCCGGCCCGCCGGCATCGAGCAGGTGCACCGTGTCCGGGCCCTTGGGCTGCAGCCACCACTGCACGCCGTGCAGCGCAGCAAAGGCCCGCAGGCGGTCGGCATCGGCCATTGTCAACGGCTCAAGGTGGCGCAGCACCAGGGCCGTCACCAGGCCGTCGGTGCGCTGGCCCATGGCCAGTTCGATCTGCGGCAGGCGGTCGCGCTGGTCCATGCTGTAGATCAGCGCGCGCAGCGGCATCAGCAACGCGCTGACCGGCGCCGGCAGCACCGGGCAGACCTGCATGTCGGCCAGGTAGCGGCTCTTGCGCTCATGGAAGCCGATCAGCACCGTGCCCTTCTTGGCCACATGCCGCACCGACAGGCGCGCACGGTAGCGGTAGCCCCAGGCAGGCCCGTGGATCGGCCGCAGCAATTGCTCGGGCCGCACCTTGGCCAGGTGCTGCAGGTTGTCTTCCAGCACCCGCTGCTTGACGGCCACCTGCGCGGCCGCATCCAGGTGCTGCATCTTGCAGCCACCGCAGGCGCCGGGGTGCAGGCCGAAGTGCGGGCAGCCGGGGCGCACCCGCTGCGCGCTCTCGCGGCGCAGCGCCGTCATGTGGCCCTGCTCCCAGGCGTTCTTGCTGCGGCCGATGTTGACCTGCACCTCTTCGCCCGGCAAGGCGCCCTCGATGAAGACCACCTTGCCTTCGCCATTGCGCGCCACGCCCTGGGCCTCCAGGTCGATGGATTCGACCTGCAGCCATTCGTCTCTCGTTGTCATCGGCGGATTATCCGGGCGCCAACAGTGGCGCGGCCTGCGGATGGCCTGTCGACATTGCGGGCAGCGCAAGGCCTGGTGTCGTCGCCGACCACCTTCTGGCTGGATGACACCACGGGGCCGGGCCTGCGCCTGGGCAGGACCGCAGGCGCTGGCGGCCGGCGCAGCATCGGTCAGTGCTGCAGTCTTCCCGTGCGAGCGACCCTGCCGCGCAAGCCGAAGCACATGTGCCAGCAGGCCGGCGGTGCCTGGTGGCGAACAGCAACAGGGGAACGCTGCGTCAGCGCCCGGAGTGCACCCGCCGTCAACGGGCGGGCAACAGCCGCGCCGGGTCCACCGGCCGGCCCTGCCGGCGTATTTCGAAGTGCAATTGCACCCGCTCCGCGTCGCTCGACCCCATCTCGGCGATCTTTTGCCCGCGGCGCACCGCCTGGTCTTCCTTGACCAGCAGGGCCTGGTTGTGGGCGTAGGCGGTGAGGTAGGTGTTGTTGTGCTTGACGATCACCAGGTTGCCATAACCGCGCAGGCCAGAACCGGCATACACTACCCGGCCGTCGGCAGCAGCCAGCACCGGGTCGCCGGCCTTGCCGGCGATGGCCAGGCCCTTCTGCTTGCCTTCCTCGAAGTTGGCCAGCACCGTGCCCGCCGACGGCCAGGCCCAGGCGGGTTCGTCGTCGGCCTGCGCTGCTGACGCAGGCGCCGCCACGGCCACCGGGGCCGACGTTCCGGCTGCACCCGGTGCTGCGGCAGCAAGCTTGCCATCCAGCGGCTTGCTGTCGACCCTGGGTGGCGCCACGCCCTGGCTGGCCAGTGCGGCGGCGTCGGACTGCGGCGGCAACACCCGCAGCACCTGGCCCACCTCGATCAGGTTGGGGTTCTCGATGGCGTTCCAACGCACGATGTCGCGCCAGTTCTGCCCCTGATCCAGGCCGATGCGGATCATCGTGTCGCCCGCCTTCACCGTGTAGTAGCCGGGCTTGCCAGCATTCTCGACACCAGGCAGGGGCTTGGCGGTCTCTGCCGGTGCAGCCACCGGCGGGGTGGTGGCCACCGGCGCGGGCAGCGGGGTGCGTGCGGCCTGGCGGATCGGCTGCCGCTCTTCGACCGGCGCCTTGTTATGCGTGGTGGAACAGCCGGTCAACCAGGCTGCCCCGCACAGCAACAACAAGTGGGGCAGCAATCGGTTCACGGGCATGGTGGCAGGCAGGGGCAAGGCCCGATCAGGCGGTACCGGATTTTAGGGGGACGAAGTGCACCGCCTCGTGCTCGGTGCGCACCAGGCCGCTGTCGCGCCGGTCAACGACCACCAACACCTGGCCGCGGCCGCCGCTGCGGTGCATTGGCGCCACCAGGCGGCCACCCAACGCCAGCTGGTCGAGCCAGGGCGCGGGCAGTTCATCACCGCCAGCAGCGGCGACGATGCTGTCGTACGGTGCATTGGGCGGATGGCCCAGCATGCCGTCGCCGAACACCAGGCGCACATGGTCAAGGCGCCAGGCCACCAGGTTGGCCTGGGCCTTGTCGAACAGTGGCCGCAGCCGCTCGATCGACACCACCCGGCGCGCCAGCTGGGCCAGCAACGCAGTCTGGTAGCCGCAGCCGGTGCCCACCTCTAGCGTGCGGCCCAGGTGGCCGGCATCGCGGGCGCTGCGGCCATCGAACAGCAGTTCGATCATGCGCGCCACCACCGACGGCTTGGAGATGGTCTGGCCGTGGCCGATCGGCAGGCTGGTGTCTTCATAGGCCTGGGTGGCCAGCGCCGTGTCGACGAACTGGTGGCGCGGCACCTGGCCCATGGCGGCAAACGCCGGCTCGCAGCGGATGCCCTCGGCCCGCAGGCGCTGCACCATGCGCTGGCGCACCAGCGCGGAGTCCATCCCCAGCCCTTGCGGCACCGCTTGGTTGCGGGCGTCGCGGACGGCCTCGTGCAGGTGGCGCTGGGGGCGCAGAGTCTCGCGCGGCTTGGTGGTGCTGCCGCCGCGACCGACCTGGTCGAGCGCCAGCGGAAAGCGCGGCGGCCGTACGCCGCCTGCACCTGGGGCCACTGGCGTGGCTTCATGCGGCGCAACGGGGGACACGCCCTTCGGACGGGCGGGCGGGCTCAAGCCCCGCCCCCGAAGCGGCTGCGCCAGTCGCCCAGGCGGGCATGGTCGGTCAGGTCCACCTGCAGCGGGGTGATGGAGACGCTGCCGTTGGCCGTGGCGTGGAAATCGGTGCCGTCACCGGCCTCGCGCGCGTCGCCCGCAGGGCCGATCCAGTAGATGGGCTCGCCGCGCGGGTTGGTCTGGCAGATCACCGGCTCGCTGGCATGGCGGCGCCCCAGGCGGGTGATGCGGCGCGGCAGCACGTCGGCGTCGGCCCGGTTGGGGATGTTGACGTTCAACAGGAAGGGATCGGCCGGCAGGCCCTGGGCCAGCAGCTGCTGCACCAGGCTGCGCACCACCCGGCCAGCGGCACCGACATGGGCCCAGCCCTTTTCGGTCTGCGAGAAGGCGATGGCCGGCACGCCGAACAGATAACCCTCCATCGCAGCGGCCACGGTGCCCGAGTACAGCGTGTCGTCGCCCATGTTGGCGCCCTGGTTGATGCCCGACAGCACCAGGTCGGGCCGGTAGCCCAGCAAGCCGGTGAGGGCCACGTGCACGCAATCGGACGGCGTGCCGTTGATGAAGCGCACCCCGGGCTGGCTGGCGCCGGCGGCAAACACCTGCAGCGGGCGGTTCAGCGTCAGCGCATTCGACGTGCCGCTGGCGTTCTGCTCGGGCGCGATCACCTCGATCTGGCCCAGCCCCTGCACCGCTTGCACCAGGGCCGCCAGCCCGGGTGCCAGATAGCCGTCGTCGTTGGAGATGAAGATGCGCATGGGCGCCGATTGTAGGCATCCGTCACCCGGGCGACGGGGCCACTGCGGCGGGCGTGCCTAACATCTGCCACCGTTGCCGAACTGCCACCAAAGGATCTCCCATGCATGCCTGGATGTGCCACAACCCCGTCGGGACCGACGCCCTGCAATGGCAGGAGCTGCCCACCCCCGCACCCGGCGCCGGCCAGGCGCTGGTGGCGGTGAAGGCGGCCAGCCTGAACTTCCCCGACATCCTGATCGTCCAGAACAAGTACCAGTTCAAGCCCGCCCTGCCCTTCGTGCCAGGCAGTGAATACGCCGGCGTGGTGGAGACGGTGGGCGACGGTGTCACCAACGTCAAGCCCGGCGACCGGGTGATGGTGATCGGTGGCACCGGCGGCTTCGGCACCCATGCGGTGGTGCCCGCCGAGAAGCTGGTGCCGATGCCGCCGAGCATGTCGTTCGAGCATGGCGCGGCCTTCCTGATGACCTACGGCACCACCCAGCATGCGCTGCTCGACCGCGGCCAGTTGCAGCCCGGCGAAACAGTGCTGGTGCTGGGCGCGGCCGGTGGCGTGGGCACGGCGGCGGTGCAGATCGCCAAGGCCGCCGGTGCACGGGTGATCGCTGCGGCATCCACCGACGCCAAGTGCGCGCTGTGCAAGCAGATCGGGGCCGATGCCACCATCAACTACAGCACCGAGAACATCCGCGACGCACTGAAGGCCCTGACCAACGGCAAGGGCCCCGATGTGGTGTACGACCCGGTGGGTGGCGACCTGGCCGAGCCGGTGTTTCGCTCGATCGCCTGGCGCGGCCGCTACCTGGTGGTGGGCTTTGCCGGCGGTGCCATCCCGGCGCTGCCGCTGAACCTCAGCCTGCTCAAGGGCGCGGCCATCGTCGGCGTGTTCTGGGGCGATTTTGTCCGGCGTGAACCGCAGGCCTTCCAGCGTGACCTGCAGCAGCTGGCGCAGTGGTACGCCGAGGGCAAGGTCAGCCCGGTGATGGACCAGACCCTGCCGCTGTCAGACCTGCATGCTGCCTATGCCCGCATGGGTGCGCGCCAGGTGGTGGGCAAGCTGGTGCTGTTGCAACCGTAACAAACGTAATCAGCGTGCGCCCGGTACGCAGGCCGGGGGTCAGATCGTCCGCCGGCGTGGCAGGCTTGTGCGCTAGCATCGTCAGCGGGAGATCCAGCCATGGCCGTCAAGGTCCTCATCGTCGAAGACAACCCGGTGGCGCGCAGCTTCCTCTGCCGCGTGGTGCGCGAAAGCTTCAGCGACACCATTGCCATCACCGAGTCAGGCGACCTGGAGAGTGCCCGTGCCCAGATCAGCCTGGCCGGCGGCGCCAGCGGTCTGCATGGGGTCGACCCGTTCAAGCTGATCATGGTCGACCTGGAACTGCCCGACGGCAACGGCCTGGAACTGCTGGCCGAACTGACGCAGTACCCGGCCACCAAGATCGTCACCACGCTGTACTCCGATGACGACCACCTGTTCCCCGCGCTGCAGTGCGGTGCCGACGGCTACCTGCTGAAGGAAGACCGCTTCGAAGTGCTGGTCGAAGAACTGCAGAAGATCGTGCGCGGCCAGCCGCCGCTGTCACCCGCCATCGCCCGGCGCCTGCTGACCCACTTCCGCAACGGTGGGCGGGCCGATGGCCGCGCAGACAGCCGGGCACCCGATTCCGGCTTCAGCACCTCGCCCGACATGCTGACCACCAGCGCACCGGTGGCCATCGGCAAGGTGCCCGACCACGAGCGCCTGACCCCGCGTGAGAGCGAGGTGCTCACCTACCTGAGCAAGGGCTTCACGATCAAGGAGATCGCCAGCCTGATGGGCATCAAGTGGTTCACCGTCAACGACCACATCAAGTCCATCTACAAGAAGCTCAACGTGTCGAGCCGGGCCGAGGCCGCCGTGCTGGCCACCAAGCAGGGCCTGGTCTGACCAGCCGCTGAGCACATGGCCGTGGTCGCGCCGTTGCCGGCCAGCGGCCTGGGTGCCGAACTGCCGCCTGATTCGTCCTGGGTCGATACTGCCGTGGGCATGCGCCGCCCGCGCCCCCGCCCACCCGCCGACCGCGTGCGCAGGCTGTTGCTGCTGGGCCTGCTGGGCGCGGCGGTGGTGGCGCTGTGGTTGCGCATGCTGGCGTCCGAGCCGCACCTGCCGTTGCAACTGCGGGCCGACGGTGCAAGCGGCCAGGTGGTGCTGGTGGCCAGCCATGACGCCACGCTGCAGCCGGCCCTGGGCCGTGTGCTGCAAGCGCTGGTGCTGGCCGACGGCCGACGCATTGCAGCTGCAGCCCTGCTGCTGACGCAGTCTCCGCGCTGGGTGGCCGATGACGCCACCCGCAATGAACTGCTGGCGCAACGTGTGCTGCTGGGCCAGGCCCTGCGCCAACCCGGCGTGGTGGCGCAGTTCGACGGCGGCCTGCAACTGGCCGTGGCGCCCAGCCCGCGCGGCCTGGGCGGGCTGGGTGCACTGGGGTGGTCGGTGTGTGGTCTGGCGCTGGCGCTGTACCTGGCTGCGGCGGTGGCGGTGCTGGCCCAGCCCGGCCCGGCAGCGCGGGTGTACATGGTGCTGGCGGCATCGCAGAGCCTGAACCTGCTGCTGATCGGCGCCGGCGGCCTGCCCGGCCTGGGCGTGCCGGACGGGCTGGAACAGTTTGACCTGGCCTGGCGACTGGCAGCCGACCTGGTGGCCGCAGCCGCGCTGGTGCAAGTGCTGCTGCTCTATCCGCGCCGCCAGCCCTGGGCGCCTGCGGCCGGCCTGCTGGCCTGGGCCGCAGCGGCCGCAGGCCTGGGCTGGCTGGTGCTGGCCCAGCCGGCCTACCAGTGGTGGTGGGCCCAGGGCATGCTGCTGGCAGCCGGCTGCCTGGCGGCGCTGCTGCTGCGCCGGCAACGTGGGCAGACGCGCCACCCGCTGGCGCGCCTGCTGCAGCGCCTGGTGCTGGCCAGCACCGGCCTGCTGCTGCTGTTGAGCCTGGCCCTGGCGCTGGCCGATGGCGGCGGAGCGGCGCCCTATCACCTGGCCACCCTGGGCTCGCTGGCATGGACAGTGTTCCTGGCGTCGCTGCTGATGCTGGCGCCGTTCCTGTCGCGGTCACGCCAGGTGCTGCGTGAATTCACCCTGCTGGCCGGCGTGAGCACGGTGGCGGCGTCGTTCACCCTGCTGTTCCTGGCCATCCTGGGGCTGCATCCGGTGGCCGCGCTGGGCCTGGCGCTGGTGGTGTCGCTGGGCGTGTACCTGCTGGCGCGGCCCTGGGTGCTGCAACAGCTGGCTGGCCCCAGCCCGATGAGCGCCGAGCGCATGTTCGACAGCGTGTACCGCGCCGCGCGGGCGCTGGAGCAGTCGCCCGGCCAGGCCGCGCAAGAGCTGGGCCACCTGCTGCGCGAGGTGTTCGACCCGCTGGAGCTGGCGCGCAGCCAGCGCGCCGCCTCACAGGTGCGGGTGGCGGCCGACGGCTCCACCCTGGTGGTGCCAGTGCCCCACCCGCCTGACGAGCCGGCAGGCGCGCTGGTGCTGCGCTTTGCCCTGCAGGGCCGGCGCCTGTTCACCCTGGCCGATGTGCAGCTGTGCGAGCGCCTGCTGGACCAGCTGCGCCGCGCCGAGGCCTACGACCGCGCGGTGGAACACGGCCGCGCCGAAGAGCGCGCCCGCATCGCCCAGGACCTGCACGATGACATCGGCGCGCGCCTGCTCACGCTGATGTACAAGGCGCAGAGCGACGAGATCGAGGAGTACATCCGCCACACACTGCAGGACCTGAAGACACTGACGCGGGGCCTGGCGGCCGGCAACCAGCGGCTGTCACATGCCGCAGCCGAGTGGAAGACCGACATCACCCAGCGCCTGCAGCCCACCGGCTGCAGCCTGCACTGGAGCTTCTCGACTGACAACGACATCCTGCTGACGGCGGTGCAGTGGTCGGGCCTGACGCGGGTGCTGCGTGAGCTGGTGAACAACGTCATCAGCCACGCGCGGGCCAGCCAGCTCGAGATCAGCGTGCACCTGGACGGCGGCCGGCTGGCGCTGGTGGTCAGCGACGACGGCATCGGCAGCAACCCCCAGCAGTGGGCCCATGGCCTGGGCCTGGGCGGTGTGCGCAAGCGGGTGAAGCTGCTGGGCGGCCAGGTGGTCTGGCAGACCGGGGCCGAGCGCGGTATCCGCTGCGAGGTGAATGCACCGCTGGCCGGCCCGGGGCCTGCAGCGCTGCCGCACTGAGCCCAGCAGCCTGCACGGCGCGCCACCGCACGCCCATGTCATGCGTGTGACTGTGGCCGGGCGGCTGCCCGACGCATCGTGCAGCCCAGCAACGCGGGCACGCCGCCCGCTCCAGGAGCCCAACCATGACAGACGACACCAATTTCAACGGCCAGCGCGTGCTGGTCGTCGGCGGATCCAGCGGCATCGGCAACGGCGTGGCCCATGCCTTCGGCCAGCGCGGCGCCGAGGTGCATGTGTGGGGCACCCGCCCCAGCGCGGCCGACTATGCCGGCGAGGAAGGGTCCGACCTGGCCGGCCTGCACTACGCCAGCGTGGACGTGGGCGACCCCGACCAGATCGACCAGGCGCCGCAACCCGGCGGGGATGGCGCCACGCTGGACGTGCTGGTGCTGTGCCAGGGCACGGTGGTCTACAAGCGCGGCGAGTTCGAACGCGCCGGCTGGGACCGGGTGATGGCCGTCAACCTCGACAGCCTGATGCATTGCTGCCGCCGCTTCAAGCCAGCGCTGCTGCCTTCGCCCGGACGTGAAGGCGGCAAGGTCATCATCGTCAGCTCGATCGCCGGCCTGGGCGGGTCGAACGTGGGCAACCCGGCCTATGCCGCATCCAAGGCCGGGGCGATGAGCCTGGCCCGCACCCTGGGTGTGGCCTGGGCGCCCGAGGGCATCCGCGTCAACGGCATTGCGCCGGGCCTGGTCGACACCAAGCTGACCAAGATCACCACCCAGCACCCCAAGCGCCTGGAAGGCGCGCTGGCCAGCATCCCCATGCACCGGCTGGGCACGCCAGCCGACATGGCCGGGGCGGTGCTGTTCCTGGCGTCGCCGCTGGGCGCCTACATGGCCGGCCAGACGCTGAACTGCGACGGCGGCCTGTCGCTGGCCCGCTGACACCACCCCCCCCACCTGCGCACACCACGATGAACTTCGACCACACCGACAAGGTGAAGACGCTGCTGGCCCAGCTGCATGCCTTCATGGACCAGCACATCTACCCCAACGAGCGGGCCCACGACGACTGGGTGGACGACCCCGCCCACCTGTGGCAGCACTGGCCCGGGCTGGACGCGCTGAAGGAGCTGGCCCGCGCCCAGGGCCTGTGGAACCTGTTCCTGCCGCACGACTACGGCGCGCTGAGCCCCGGCCTGACCAATCTGGAATACGCCCCGCTGGCCGAGCTGATGGGCCGTGTGCCCTGGTCGCCCGAGGTGTTCAACTGCGCGGCCCCCGACACCGGCAACATGGAGGTGCTGGCGCGCTACGGCACGCCCGCGCAGCAGGCGCAGTGGCTGCAGCCGCTGCTGGCCGGGCGCATCCGGTCGGCCTATGTGATGACCGAGCCGCAGGTGGCCTCGTCCGACGCCACCAACGTGGCCACCCGCATCGACGACGACGGCGACCACCTGGTGCTGAATGGCCGCAAGTGGTGGATCAGCGGCGTGATGGACCCGCGCTGCACCCTGCTGCTGGTGATGGGCCGCCACCGGCCCGACAACGGCCGCCACCAGCAGCACAGCACGGTGATCGTGCCGCGCGACACGCCGGGGCTGACCATCGTGCGCAACCAGAAGGTGTTCGGCCGCTTCAATTCACCCGGCGGCGAGGCCGAGCTGCGGTTTGACGATGTGCGCGTGCCCCAGGCCAACCTGATCCTGGGCCCTGGCTGCGGCTTCGAGATCGCCCAGGGCCGGCTGGGCCCCGGCCGCATCCACCACTGCATGCGCAGCATCGGCCAGGCCCAGCGGGCGCTGGAGACCATGTGCCGCCGGGTGGACAGCCGCACCGCCTTCGGCCGCAAGCTGGCCGAGCAGGGCAGCATCCGCCAGGACGTGGCGCGCAGCTTCTGCGAGATCGAGCAGGCCCGGCTGTTGACCCTGAAAGCCGCCGACACCATGGACAAGCATGGCAACAAGGTGGCCAAGGACCTGATCGCCGCCATCAAGGTGGTGGCGCCGCAGATGGCGCAGCTGGTGATCGACCGCGCCATCCAGGCCCATGGCGGCATGGGCGTCAGCGACGACACCGAGCTGGCCTACTTCTGGGCCATCAACCGCTTCGTGCGCATTGCCGACGGCCCCGATGAAGTGCACATGGCCCAGCTGGGGCGGCAGAAGATCGCCGAATACGCGGCGCTGCCGGCCCAGGGCCGGTCGCCGGCCGATGCGTCGGGCGTGGCGCCGGCGCATCCGGCCGGCACGGCCGGGGCCAGCGTCATCCGGCCATGAAGCCCAGGTTGCGCGACCCGGGGTTGAAGTTGGCCAGATTCGGAAACACCTCCAGCGCCTGGCCGTCCGACAGGCCGAACCAGCGCCCGAGCGTGGCCCCGAGCTGGTCGACCAACGTGGTGGGCAGCAGGGCGCCGCTGCGCACCTGATCGGGGCTGTCGAATTCGCCGGTGCGCGGGTTCCTGGCCACCAGGGGCACAGCGCAGCATCAGTCCTTCAGTGGCGAGATCCCCTGCACCGGCCCGATCAGCCGCTCGAACAGGCCCTTGAGCCGTTCGACGCGTGCCCGGTCGCGCATGAAGGCGCGGAAGCCCTCGGGGCTGGTGTTGTAGGCGCTGATCGGCTTGAAGCCCGGCAGCGGCGCCACGTCCTGGCGCAGCGGGAACTGCCGGGGTTGCGACTGCATCGGCAGCGACAGCAGCCAGCTCACATACAGCCTGGCCGTGGCCGGGCGCTTGGTGTCCTTGAAGATGGCCCCGGTCTGGGCCCAGGTCAGGAACGGATCACTGGTCGGCAGCACGAAGCGGGTGTTGGCCGATTCCACCGGCACGAAGCCACCCGAGGTGCCCGCCGACACCGCGTACTTGCCCACCTCCACCGCGTCACGCGGGGTCTGCGTGCCGCGCACCCACTGCACGCCGTTGGCCTGCAGCTTGTCGATGAAGCCGATGCCGTACTTCTGCATGATCTGGTCGAAGATGTACAGCACCGCATCGTCGTCGTGCGGGTAGGCGATGACGATGCGGTTCTTGAACTCGGGCTTCAGGAAGTCGGCATAGTCGCGCGGCGCGTTCTCGGCCGTCACCAGCGTCTTGTTGTAGCTGTTGGCAAAGGTCAGCATGAACAGGCCGACAAAGCGGCCCTGCGGGTCCTTGTAGGCATCGGGGATCTGGTCCCAGCCGATCGGCTTGTAGGGCAGCAGCAGGCCACGCGCGGCCCAGTCGTCGAAATCATGCAGGGTCTGCAGCTGCGTCACGTCGACCTTCAGGTCATTGCGCAGCAGCTCTTCTTCGATGCGGGTGTCGTGGTGCTTGCTGAGGTCGACGACGATGTTGATCTTCAGGCCGGGGAAGTTGCGCTCGAAGCCGGCCTTGATGCCGAAGCCCTGCGTCACCTCATCGCCGCCGGCATACACGGTCAGCGTACCGCCTTCCTTCAAGGCGGCCTGGTACAGGTCCTGCAGGGTCTGGCCGGCACCGTCGCGCTCGACCACGGCTGGCGGCGCTGCCGCCGGTGCTTGCGCCCAGGCCGGCGCGGTGGCGGCCACGGCCGCGGCCATGGCGGCCAGCAAAGCCAGTCGGCGCGTGAAGTGATGGGGCATCTTGGGTCCTTGGTCAACACACAAAGGGCGCACGGCGCGTGGGCACCGCCACATCCGGCAGAGGCAGGACTCTAGGAACCGCCGGCTGACGCAGCGCCAACCCGCAGCTGACATGTTTGTCAGCCAGCCAGGCGGGCACGCCAGAAAATGGCGCCTGTTGTGCTGGAAGACGGTGCCCCATGAAGCTGCTGCTGGTTGAAGACGATGTGCGCACCCAGGCCTACCTGACCCAGGGCCTGAGCGAACAGGGCTATGTGGTGGACGTGGCGCCCGATGGCGTGCAGGGCCTGCACCTGGCGCGCACCGGCGCCTATGACGCCGTGGTGCTCGACGGCATGCTGCCGGGGCTGGACGGGCTCCAGCTGCTGCGCCTGATCCGCCAGACACCGGGGCCGAACCAGCAGGCCCCGGTGATCATGCTGACCGCGCGCGACACCGTCGACGACCGGGTGCGCGGCCTGCAGCACGGTGCCGACGACTACCTCGTCAAGCCGTTCTCCTTCATGGAACTGCTGGCACGCCTGCAGGCCCTGCTGCGCCGGGCCGCGCCGCGTGCACCGGGCAGCGCCGCTGCGGATGTGCAGACCATGCGCCTGTGCGACCTGGAGCTGGACCTGCTGTCGCGCCAGGCGCGGCGCGCCGGCCAGCGCATCAACCTGACAGCCAAGGAATTCGCCCTGCTGTCCACGCTGCTGCGCCGCCAGGGGCAGGTGTTGTCGAAGACCGTGCTGGCCGAGCTGGTGTGGGACATCCACTTCGACAGCGACCTCAACGTGGTCGAGGCGGCCATCAAGCGCCTGCGCGCCAAGATCGACGACGGGCAGCCGCAGCGCCTGCTGCACACCGTGCGCGGCATGGGCTATGTGCTGGAGCAGCGCGCCGCCGAGCGTGCCGGATGAGCCCGCCCGGCCGTCCGAAGGGCGACCACCGCCGTGCGCGGCGCGAAGGTGCTCCGATGCATCTTGCCCGGGCGTCCCTCTCGGGCAGGCTGGCACTGCTGTTCGCGCTGCTGGTGCTGCTGGCCTTCAGCCTGGCGGGCTGGGCGATGTTCGAGCGCCTGGCCGCCGAGATCAGCCATGAGCGGGCGCATGTGCAGCGCGCCAAGCTGGAAGTGGCGCTGACCATGCTGCACCGTGTGCGGGCCGGCGGGCGGGTCAGCGACCACTGGCCCCGGGTTCTGCAGGAGATCGATGCCCTGCAGCGCACCGACCGCAGCACCCGCTACTGGGTGTTCTGCAGCGAAGGCCCGGGCCCGGGTTGCCATGCCGACCGCCCGGCGCTGAGCGGCCTGCCCGGCAGCCCCAACTGGCAGCGCCTGCCATTTGCCGATGCGGGGCTGCAGCCGCTGTCGGCCAATTCAGGCGACACGCTGTGGGCACTGCGGGCCGACCTGCCGGGGCTGCCGCCCGGGCACCGGGTGCGCCTGGTCGCCACCCGTGACGACGCAGCCGGCCGCCTGGCGCTGCGCCGCTTCGCCTGGGAGGTGGCTGCCATTTCGCTGCTGGCGGCGGTGGTGACAGCCGCGCTGGGCTGGGCTCTGACCCGGCGCACCCTGCGGCCGGTACGGGAGCTGTCGGCATCGGCCGCAGCCCTGCGGCCCGACCAGCTGTCGCGCCGCATCGACACCCCGCCGCCAGGGTCGGAACTGCACGGCCTGGCCCTGGCCTTCAATGCGGCGCTGGGCCGCATCGAGCAGGCCTTCAGCCAGCTGGAGACCTTCAATGCCCATGTGGCGCATGAGCTGCGCACGCCGCTGAACACCCTGATCGGCGCCACCCAGGTGGCCCTGTCGCGGCCACGCAGCAACACCGAACTGCGCGACGTGCTGACCACCAACCTGGAAGACTGCGAGCGGCTGGCCACCCTGGTGCGCGACATGCTGTTCCTGGCCCGGGCGGACCATGGCCAACGCGCCGACAGCCTGCGGCCCACCGACCTGCTGGCGCTGGCACAGGACACGGCCGAGTTCTTCGAACCGCTGCTCGACGAGCACCACCTGACCCTGACGGTCAGCGGCCAGGCCCGGGCCACGGTGGACGCCGGCCTGGTCAAGCGTGCCTTGTCGAACCTGGTGGCCAATGCGGTGCAGTACGGCCAGGCCGACGGGCCGATCACCATTGCCGTGATCGACCGGCCGGGCCAGGGGGCTGGCCTGGTGGTCGGCAACAGCGGGCCGGCGCTGTCGGCCGACATCCTGGACCACATGTTCGACCGCTTCTACCGCGGCGACAGCGCACGCCACAGCGCCGGCGGCCACGCGGGCCTGGGGCTGGCCATCGTGAAGGCGGTGGCCGTGATGCACGGCGGCACGGTGTTTGCTCACTGCGCCGACGGCCGGGTGCAGGTGGGGATGTGGCTGCCCTGATCAGCCGGCCCGGGGTGCAGCGGGCACCTGGCGCAGCAGGTCGTCCAGCGCCTGTTTGAAGGCGGCGGGCTGCTCCAGCTGCGGTGTGTGGCCGCAGCCGGGCAGCACCGTCAGCACCGACCCGGGCACCAGCGCCTGCGCCTGGCGTGAATGCGCCATCGGCAGCACCGCATCCAGTTCGCCATGCAGAAAGGCCACCGGCATCTGCAACTGCTTCAGGATGTCGTGCGACCGCATCCACACAGCACGCTTCATGCCGCCGAAGGTGCTGGTGCTGCGCAGCAGTTGCAGGAAGTGCGCGGCGCCGCCCGGGCGCATCACATTGCGCTCGATGGCCGCCAGCACATCGGGCGTGACCGACGCGGGCCGGTGCACGATGGCCTTGACCTGCTGCTGCACGGCCATCGGCCCGGGCCGGGTCATCAGCGTGCCCAGCACCGGCAGCGTCATCAGCCGGAACGGCAGCGGGCTGTCGGGGCCCAGCGTGGCGGCAGCCACCAGCAGCAGGCCGCGCACGCGCTGGGGCGCGGTGGCGGCCATGCGCAGCGACACCGCACCGCCCAGCGAGTTGCCCGCCAGCACCACCTGCTGCAGGCCCAGCGCGTCCAGCAGCTGCCAGGCCGTGCGGGCGATGCCATCCAGGCTGGCGCCGTCGGGGGTGGCATCCGACAAGCCGTGCGACGGCATGTCCCAGGCGATCAACCGCAGCGCCGGGTCGACGCTGTCGAACTGCCGGCTCCACAGCTCCAGCGAGCCGCCGATGCCGTGCGACAGCAGCACCGGCTCGCCCGGGCCGCCGGTGTCGCGGCAGCGGATGGTGACGCCGCCCACAGCGAGCATGCGGATCTCGGCCTGCGCTGCAGCGCTGACCGCCAAGGTCGTCACGGCCATGGCCCGGCCCGCCCTCAGACGTAGGTGGACGCCAGCCCGCCGTCGATCGGCAGGTTGGTGCCGCTGACCCAGCGCGCGTCATCACCAAGCAGGAAGGCGATGACCGGGGCGATCTCGTCGCTGAAGGCGGGGCGCTTCATGCGGTGGGCGTCGGCCTGCACACGCTCCTGGCCCAGCATCTGCACGAAGTCGCCCAGGATGGGCGTGAACACCGGCCCCGGGGCCACGCTGTTCATGCGCACGCCCTTGGCCAGGAACAGCTTCTGCGACTGCGTCAGCGTCCAGACGATCAACGCCTCCTTGAAGTACTGGTAGCAGGTGGGGTGCGGCACCGGGTTGCGGGCCAGCCAGACCAGGCCGGCCTCGAAGCTGGGCGTCTCGGCCAGGGCCTTGTGCACATCGACACGTGCCGGCCATTCAGCGCCCAGGATCGACGCGACATTGACAACGCTGCCGCCGGCGGGCATGCGGTCGGCCAGCTTCAGCGTCAGGTGGCGCAGGGCCAGGTAGTTGACGCGGGCCACCAGGTCCACGCTGGCCGTGCCGGGCACGCCGGCAATGTTGGCCAGGCCGTCGATCTGCGCGGGCAACTGGGTCAGCGCGGCGTCCACGCCGGCTTGCTCCGACAGGTCGGCCTTGACGAAGCCGTCCAGCGTCAGCATGGGGTCGTTGCGGTCCAGCCCGATGACGTGGGCGCCTTGCTGGCGCAGCAGCTTGGCGGTGTCGGTGCCGATGCCGGAACTGACGCCGGTGACGACGATGGTCTTGCCTTGCAATGTGCTCATGGGGAGATGCTCCTGGTGGGGTTGACGGTGGGGGAAACCGCAGCGCCGTTTGGCGCCACAGCGGCTGCCGCAGCCTGCGCGGCGCGTTGGGCACGCCGCTCCTGCCACAGGCCGACCAGGCCCTGCGGAAGGAACAGCGCAAAGATGGCAGCCAGCGCGCCCACGCCGGCCAGGTACCAGACGCCGAAGTCGCCCAGGCTTTCCTGCAGGGTGAACAGCAGCAGCGCGCCGACAAGCGGGCCGGCCAGGCTGCGCAAGCCGCCCACCAGCACCATGAACAGCATCAGCACCGACCACTGCACGCCGAAGTTGGTACGCGGCAAAAAGGTGATGGCACTCGCCAGCCAGGCCACGCCGGCCAGCGCACAGCCGAACGCGGCCAGCACATAGACCGCACGCCGCGTGGACATGACACGCACACCCAGCGACGCGGCGGCCTCGTCGTCGTCGCCCAGCGCCCGCGATGCCGTGCCCACCGGGCTGCGCATCAGCCACCACACGGCCAGCAGCATGGCCGCCAGCGACACCAGCGCAAAGCCGTAGCCCAGGTTGCGGCGCAGCGTGGGCTCCACATCGTTGAGCGCGATCAGCGAGGTGCCGGTCTCGCCCTGCACCAGCGGGTCCAGCATCACCAGGATGCGGATGACCTCGGCCGCCACCCAGGTGGCGATGGCGAATTCACCGTCTTTCAGCCGCAGCAGGAAGAACGACATCACCCAGGCCACGGCCGCCGCGCCCACGGCGCCGGCCAGCAGCGCGGGGTAGGCCGACCAACCGCCGTCGACCAGGCGCAGCGCAAAGTAGCCGCCCAGGCCGAAGAAGGCCTGCTGCCCCACCGACACCAGCCCGGCCTGCCCGGCCATCAGGCCCCACATGGCGGCCAGCAGCATCAGGATGAACAGGCCGGTGAGCTTGTCGATGACATTGGCGCCGGCCACCAGCGGCAGCAGGGCCAGGACCAGCAGCACGGCGGCGCCGCCGCCGAGCAGGGTGCGGGTGTTCGTGGTCATGCGGCCTCCTGGGCACTGGCGGGGCCTGGCTTGGCCGGCTTGGTGGGCGCCTGCTTGGCGCTGCGCTGCCACGGCCAGGCCTGCCGGCCATGCGCCGCACGGTGCTGGGCCCACAGCCGGGCCCCCAACACCGCCAGGAACAACAGGTGCCCGCCCAGCTGGAAGCCGGCCGGCGACACCAGCGCGCCCAGGGATTGCGCCAGGCCCAGCAGGATGCCGCCCAGCAAGGTGCCCCACAGCGAGCCGATGCCGCCGATCACCACGGCTTCAAACGCGCTGATCAGCAGCAGCGGCCCGGAATACGGCTCGACGGTGGCGCGCAACGCCAGCATGGTGCCGGCCAGCGCCGCCAGCGCAATGGCGATGCCGGCGGCGGCGCGGTGCACCCGCGCTGCATCCACGCCATTGAGCGCGGCGGCCTCAGGGTCGGACGCCGCAGCGCGGATGGCGCGGCCCAGCCGGGTGCGCTTGAGCATCCCCTGCAGCGATGCCAGCACCACGATGGCCAGCACCAGCGTCATCACCGGCACCTGGCCCACGACGATGCCGCCGGGCAAGGTCCAGCTGGCCCAGGACAGCGGGCCCAGCGCATCGGCCAGCGACCGGGTGTCGGAGCCGAACACGCCATACAGCAGGTTCTGCAGCAACGCGCCCAGGCCGATGGTCACCAGCAGCGGCAGCAGCACGCCGGCCCGCAGCGTGCGCGCCAGCACCCAGCGCTGCAGCAGCGCACCCACCACCGCCATGATGGGCAGGCTGAGCAGGGCCGCGCCCCACCAGGGCAGGCCGGCAGCCGTGAGCGCCAGCACCAGGTAAGCGCCCAGGATGGCCAGGTCGCCATGCGCCAGGTTGATGATGCGCATGACGCCGAACATCAGCGACAGGCCGGCGGCCAGCACGGCGTAGTAGCCGCCCAGCAGCACGCCTTGCACGATGGCATCGGTCATGGGTTGTTCTCCAGGTCGGCACTGGCATGGGCCATGCCGAAGTAGGCTTCGGTGACGGCCTCGCGGGTGGTGTCGGCGCAGGCGGCCTGCAGCACGATGCGGCCTTCACGCAGGCAGATCACGCGGTCGGCAAAGCGCAGCGCGCGGCCCAGGTCCTGCTCGACCAGCAGCATGGTGGTGCCGGCCTGGTTGCGCAGGGTCTGCAGGCTGCGGTAGACCTCTTCGACCACCAGCGGCGACAGGCCCAGCGACACCTCGTCGAGCAGCAGCACCTCGGGGTTGCTCATCAGTGCACGGGCAATGGCCGCCGCCTGGCGCTGGCCGCCCGACAAGGCGCCGGCCGGGCGGTCGAGGATGGGCACCAGGCCGGGCAAGGCCTGCAGGGCGCGGTCCACCGTCCAGGGCTGGGCGGCGGCGGCGGCGCGGGCCGCATCGCGGTGCTCCAGCGCCACGGCCAGGTTCTCGCGCACTGTCATGTCGGCCCACAGGCGGCGGCCTTCGGGCACCAGGGCCAGGCCCTGCTGCACGCGCCGGTGCGCCGGCAGGGCCGTGATGTCCTGCCCGCCCAGGCGCAACTGGCCGGCCAGGGCCGGGTGCACGCCGGCCAGGCAACGCAGCAGCGTGGTCTTGCCGGCGCCGTTGGCGCCGATCAGCGCCACGCATTCGCCGCGCGCCAGCGCGAAGGTCACCTCGCGCACGGCCACCAGCTGGCCATGGCCGGCGCGCAGGCCCTGCACCTGCAGGATGGCGGTGCCGGCCTCGGGCTTGTTGTTGTTCGTCATGCGGCTGCTCCACCCAGGTAGGCCTGCATCACCAGCGGGTTGGCCATCACCGCCGCCGGCTCGCCTTCGGCCAGCACGCTGCCGGCGTCCATGCACACCAGCCGGCCCACCACCTTCAGCAGGGCGTGCAGCACATGCTCGATCCACACCAGGGTCAGGCCCTCGGCATGCAGGCTGCCCACCAGATCGACCAGCTTGAGCAGCTCGGCCTCGGTGAGGCCGCCGCCGATCTCGTCGAGCAGCAGCACCTTGGGGCCGGTGGCCAACACGCGGGCCAGCTCCAGCCGCTTGCGGTCGAGCAGGCCCAGCGTGTCGGCCGGGCGTGCGGCCAGCGGTGCCAGGCCGGTGCGGGCCATGGCCTTGTGCACGGCCGCCTGCGCGGCGGCGCCACGCAGGCCGGCGCCATGCTGCGCGGCCACCAGCACGTTGTCGGCCACGCTCATGCTGAGGAAAGGCCGCGGCACCTGGTAGGTGCGGCCGATGCCGGCGCGGCAGCGCTCGGACGTGTCCCAGGCGCTGATGTCGCGGCCGTCGAAATGCACCCGCCCGTGGCTGGCCGGCAGGGTGCCGGCCAGCACGCCGAACAGCGTGGTCTTGCCCGCGCCGTTGGGGCCCACCACGCCCAGCGCCTCGCCCCGGCGCACCTGCAGGTCCACGCCGTGCAGCACCTGCAGCGCACCGAAGTGCTTGGTGACGCCGGTGGCGCCCAACACGATGTCGTGCTTGTTCTGGTCCATGGTGCGGCCCTGCAGCGTCGGCGGCAAGGTCAGGCCAGCTTGTAGGCCGTCATCTGGCCGGTCAGCGGCACCTTCGGGTGGTCGGCATTGGCGACGATGTTGAGGTCGAACTTGCCGTTGGCACCGCGCATCCACTGCACGCCCACCAGGCCGGTGGGGGTGCAGTTGGGCACCGGGCCGGCGGTGAAGTCGATGTCGCCGACAGCCGTGGGCGTCTTCAGCTTGGCCATGGCCGCCACAATCGCGGCACGGTCGCCCGGGTCGGAGCAGGTGCGCACCGTCGCCACGGCAGCATCGAACAACGATGCGGTGGCGCCGATCTGCGCCGTCCAGACCTTGCCGCTGGCCTTGGCGTAGTTGTCGGCCAGCTGCGCGCAGGTCATGCCGGTGGACGGCGAGCTGAACGGGAAGCTGCGGTGCCAGTAGGTGCCCGAATGGATGCCGTTGCCCAGCTGGCCCATGGCTTCCATCTCGGCGGCAAACAGGCCGGCCTTGGCCGTCTGCACGATCTTGACCTGCTGGGCCAGGCCGCGCTGCGCCGCCTGGCGCCAGAACACCGCGAAGTCGGGCGGGAACGGGAAGGTGTTGAAGATCTCGATCTCTTCCTTGCGGAAGGCGGCGATCTGGGCTGAAAAGTCGGCCTGGCCGTTCTGGTAGGGGCCCGCGTCGAAGACGGTGAAGCCGGCCTTCTGCAGCGCCGGCATCAGGGAGCGGCGGATGGCGTTGCCGTCGGCATCGGCCGGCAGCAGCATGCCCACCTTCTTGTTGGTGGCCACCTTGCTCCACTGGTCGGCATAGAGCTTGACGAAGTTGCCGGTGCCGAAGCAGAAGTGGTAGGTCCACTTGAAGGGCGAAGGCTCGCCCGGCTTGGCACCGCGGCCGAAGTAGAAGGCCTCCCAGGGGCTGGTGGTCGACAGCGACGGCACGCCGGCGGCTTCACAGGCATCGGCCACCGGGTTCACCGTCTCGGGGGTGGACGTGGACAGCACGAAGTCCACCTTGTCGGCGTTGATCAGCTCGCGGGCCACGGCGGCGGCGCGCACCGGGTTGCTGGTGGTGTCCTTGGCGATGAATTCCAGGTTCCAGCGCTTGCCGCCCACCTCGACACCGTTGGCGACCTGCTTGCGCACCTGGTCCATCACCCAGCCGTCGCCCTCGCCAAACAGCGCCAGCGGGCCGGACCGGGGGCTGATCACGCCGATGCGCAGGGTGTTGCCCTGCGTGCGGCCGATCATCGGGAAGGCCGCCAGGCCGGCGGCTGCTGCGCCGCCGCGCAGGATGTCGCGGCGCGACGTGCCGCTAGCGGTGGTGTCGGGGGAGGTCTTGGTTTCGATGGTCATGCTTGTCTCCTGTGCCTCGGCCTGGGCCGAGGAATGGGTTGAAACGAGAGGTTGGGGGGATGGAACGCTGGAGAACGGGCTGCGGGCCTTCAGGCCTCTGCGTGCCGCTTAGAACGGGAAGCCGGGCAGAGCCGCCTTCACCGTCACCCACTGCCAGCGGGTGTATTCGTCGATGTCGGCCGGGCCGCCCACTGCGCTGCCGTTGCCACCCAGACCGGGGCCGCCGAAGGGGTTGACGGCGTCGTCGTTCACGGTCTGGTCGTTGATGTGCAGCATGCCGGCGTTGAGCTGCTCGCCGATGGCCAGCGCGCGCGCCACGTCACGCCCGATTACCGCCGCCGACAGGCCGCCGCTGCTCTGGTTGGCCAGCGCCACGGCTTCTGCGTCGGTGCTGAACGACACCAGGTTGACCAGCGGGCCGAAGGGCTCTTCATCGAACGAGCGCATGCCCGGCTTCACGCCCGACAGCACCGTGGGCTTGTAGCAAAGGCCCTCGAAGGTGCCGCCGGCTTCGAGCTTGGCGCCGGCGCCGATACTGGCCTGCACCACGGCGTCGAAGTGGCTCAGCTGCTTGGCGTCGATCATCGGGCCCAGTGCCACGCGGCCACTGGCGCCGTCACCCACCGGCAGGTGCATGGCCTTGCCGACCAGGCGCGCCTTCAGGCCTTCGAGCACTGATTCATGCACCAGCACGCGGTTGCTGGCCATGCAGATCTGGCCCTGGTGGAACCAGGCGCCAAAGGCCACGGCGCTGGCCGTGGCGTCGAGGTCGGCGTCTTCCAGCACGATCAGGTTATTGGCGCCGCCCAGCTCCAGCGACACCTTCTTCAGGTGCCGGCCGGCCAGCTCGCCGATGCGGCGGCCCACGCCGGGTGACCCGGTGAAGGCGATCATCGGCACACGCGGGTCGGTCACCAGGGCTTCGCCGGCTTCGGCGTCACCCGCCAGCACCTGCAGCAGGCCGGCCGGCAGGCCGGCTTCGGCAAACACCTCGGCCATGATCACGCCGCCGCTGTAGGGCGTGCGGGGATCGGGCTTCAGCACCACGGCATTGCCCAGCGCCAGCGCCGGCGCCACCGAGCGGATGCCCAGGATCAGCGGAAAGTTGAACGGCGAGATCACACCCACCACGCCGTGCGGCACGCGCTTGGCCAGCGACATGCGGCCGGGCGTGCTGGGCAGCACATGGCCCTGCGCCTGCATCGGCAGGCCGGCGGCCACCTGGCACAGGATGGCCGCTTCATTCACCTCATGCTGGCCCTTGGGCACGATGCCGCCGGTCTCGCGGGCAATCGCCATGGCGTAGTCGTCGAAGCGGGCGCGCAGTGCCTGGGCGGCCTTCAGCAGCACGGCAGCGCGGTCACGCGGCGCGGCGGCTGCCCAGGCCTTCTGCGCGGCATGGGCGCGCTCGATGGCGCCCTGCATGTCGGCCACCGAGGCAATGCCCACCTGGCCGATGGCAAGCCCGGTGGCGGGCTCGATCACTGCCCGGCTGCCGCCAGAGGCGGCGCGCCAGGCACCGCTGTCGTAGACGCAGCCGTTGGCCACAGCCGGCATGACGGGAAGAGATTCCGATGCACCCATGTCTGACTCCTGTTGGTTTGACGAAGCAAGCAAACGCGCTGCTTGACACCAGGAGTTGCGCAATCCATGTGCCAGGGCCGACCCGTTCAACCGGCTTCATGCCCGCAAACGGTGCACGCGACATAGGGAGGAATCAGTAGTTACCCGCGATCTCGTCCGGGACTGTTCGGTCGGGGACGAAGGCGGGCAAACCCGGGCTCTGGTTTGATGAATGCATCAAAACAGCAGCGATCCGACGGTCAGCCCACGCTTGCAACTTGCGAAAAACGCAAAGGCAAGACTGACGCGGCCATGGCAAGGGCGGCGGAAAACGGTCGCGGCAGGCCCAGCGCGTCAACCCCCCGAAAGACCGGGCGAAATACCGGATTCAGAGCCCCGCAAGTCAGGGGGAGGCAACCCGGATGGCGTGCGGATTGAACCAATCGCATTGCAGAATTTATCAAATCGCGGCAACAGCGATGACCACGCCACTTGTCAACATCCATTGAAGTGACCCCATGCCGGGACCGATCCAATCAGCAGCACAAGCCTTACGCAGCCAGCCCGGATGGGCTGGAACGCGGCGTCAGCGGCTCATGGCGATGGGGCTGGCTGTCACGCTGGCTGGTTGCGGCGGCGGCGGCAAGCAGGATGGCGCCACCGTGGCGGCCAGCGCAGAGCCTGTCGGCACGGCCCGCATCCTGGCAGTTGCCAGTGAAGGCGGCGGCGCCACGTCATGGGTGACGCTGCCTGCCATCGCCGACCCGATGCTGCAGAACCTGGCGATTCCGGCAGACGCGGCCACACGCGGGATGTGGTCGCCCACGGTGGCCTGGCCGCTGAACGCCATCCATGCCGCGCAACTGTCCGACGGCCGGGTGCTGACCTATGGCACGCCCTTCGGCAATGCCGGCGCGCAGGACGGCCGCTTCTATGACATCTGGGATCCGTCGCAAGGCTTTGGCGCCGCCTCGCACGTCAGCTCGACCGTGCCCGACCCGGTCAACAGCTTCTGCAGCACCGCCATGTGGGTGGCCGACGGCCGGCTGCTGATTTCGGGCGGCAACGGTGATGGCGGGCGCTCCAGCGGCCTGTTCTCGACCACCAATTCCACCTCCACCGCCTTGGGCGCGCGCCTGGCGCAGGAGCGCTGGTACGCCACCATGATCACGCTGGCCGACGGCCGCGGGTTGATCATGGGCGGCTCGGTGCCCTACCCCGGCCCGATGACCGCGCCCACGCCCGAGGTCTATGAAAACGGCCAGTGGCGCAGCCTGTTCGGCGCCACCAGCGTGCCGATGTTCGCCACCCGCGGCGCCGCCGAGACCTGGTACTACCCGCGGGCCTGGGCGGCGCCCGACGGCTCGGTGTTCGGCATCACCTCCAGCCTGATGTTCCGCCTGCAGCCCGACGCCAACAACCGCAGCGGCAGCATCACCCAGGTGGGCACCTTCAAGCGCGTGCAGGACCCCACCAGCGCCGTCACGCCGAATGTGGGCTTCACCAGCACGGCGGTGATGTACGACGTGGGCCGCATCCTGCAGGTGGGCGGCAATGGCAGCACCGACAACAACCCCAACCTGGCCAGCCAGTCGGCCACCATCATCGACATCAACGGCGCGGCGCCGGTCTTGATCGAGACCGCACCCATGGCCAACCGCCGCCACTGGGCCAATGCCAACGTGCTGCCCGGCGGGCAGGTGGTGGTCACCGGCGGCAGCACCATCGGCTGGCAGAACGCCAACGCGGTGTTCGCCGCCGAGATCTGGAACCCGGCCACCGGGCAATGGACGACCGGCGCACGCAACGCAGTCAACCGCACCTACCATTCTTCGTCCATCCTGCTGGCCAACGGCACGGTGCTGACGGCCGGCGGCGGCGCGCCCGGCGCGGTGAACAACCTCAACGCCGACGTCTACTACCCGCCGCAGTTGTTCCGCACCGTCGGCGGCCGGGCTGAACTGGCGCCGCGCCCGGTGCTGCAGGCCATCACGGCGCTCAACGGCGCCTATGCCGGCGCCCTGGGCCTGCGGCTGGC
Organism: Aquabacterium sp.; assembly: GCA_029865965.1. Lineage (GTDB taxonomy): Bacteria > Pseudomonadota > Gammaproteobacteria > Burkholderiales > Burkholderiaceae_C > Pseudaquabacterium. Next base: position 9,229 of record JARXAJ010000077.1, on the reverse strand, counting down.
TGCCGCCAGCGCCACCACCGCCATCTCGCAAGTGAGCCTGGTCGCGCTGGGCAACACCACGCACGGCTACAACACCTCGCAGCGCCGCGTGCCGCTCACGTTCACACGGGCCGGCGACACCCTCAGCGCCAACCTGCCGGCCAGCGCCAACCTGGCCCCGCCGGGCTACTACATGGTGTTCGTGATCGACGCCAACGGCGTGCCCTCGCGCGGCACCATCATCGCGCTGGGCAACATGGCCAGGCCGTCCATCCAGGGCGTGAGCGGCCCGCCGGCCGGTGCCGTGGCCTGCGCGCCCGAAGGCGGCGTGTGCAACCTGCCCGCCGGCACCACGGCGTCGGTGTACTTCGGCAGCGGTGCGCGCTTCGTGGTGAAGACCGGCCTGTCGGGCGCCGTGGCCTGCACCAACGCCAACTTCGGCGACCCGGCACCGGGCGCCATCAAAGCCTGTTCGTACCTGCCGGAAACTGCGGAGGCGGCGGTGCCGCCCGTCGAGACGCCGCCTGCCACGGCAGGCGCGGCCGTCACCTTCAACGCCGCCGCACAAGCCGGCGCCACTTCCAGCTGGAACTTCGGCGACGGCAGCGCCGCCACCGCCTTCAGCACCAGCCCCACGGCCACCAAAGTCTTCACCCAGCCGGGGGTCTACAACGTGACGCTGACGGTGCGTGCATCCACCGGCGCCATCAACTCGCGCACCTTCCTGCAGGCCGTGGGCGGTGCGCGCACTGCCGTGCAGCCCACCGCATCGTCGGCCATGGCGCTGGAGCCCCGGGCCGGCGCCAGCGCGCGGCTGTGGGTGGTCAACCCCGATGCCGACACCGTGGCCGTGCTCGACACCGCCACCAACCAGCGGGTGGCCGAACTGGCCGTGGGTCGCCAACCCGTCAGCGTGGCAGTGGCCGGCAACGGCCGCATCTGGGTCGTCAACAAGGCGGCGGCCAGCATCAGCATCATCAACGCCGCCACGCTGGCGGTGGAGCGCACGGTGGCACTGCCGGCGGCATCGCAGCCGCATGGCCTGGCCTTTGCACCGGCCGGCGGCGCCGCATTCGTGGCGCTGGAAGGCGCCGGCCAGCTGCTGCGCCTGGACGCCACCACGGCTGCGCAGACCAGCGCGCTGGCCCTGCCCGGCGCGGTGCGCAATGTGTCGGTGCGCGGTGATGGATCGCAAGTGCTCGTCACCCGCTTCATCACCGCCGCGCTGCCTGGCGAGGGCACGGCCACGGTCAACACCGCCGCCGGCGGTGGCGAGGTGCATGTGGTGGCTGCGGCGACGATGACGCTGGCGCGCACCGTGCTGCTGCGCCACAGCGACCGCACCGACAGCGAGCTGCAAGGCAGCGGCATCCCCAACTACCTGGGGGCGGCCGTGATCTCGCCCGACGGCGCCACCGCCTGGGTGCCGTCCAAGCAGGACAACATCCGCCGCGGCATGCTGCGCAACGGCCAGAACCTGGACTTCCAGAACACAGTGCGCGCCATCAGCGCGCGCATCGACCTGGCCACCTTGACCGAAGACCCGGCGCGGCGTGTCGACCACGACAACGCGTCGCTCGGCTCGGCAGCTGCCTTCCACCCCAATGGCGCCTACCTGTTCGTGGCGCTGGAGACCAGCCGCGAAGTGGCGGTGATGGACGCCTACGGCAGCCGTGAGCTGTTCAAGGTGGACGTGGGCCTGGCGCCACAGGCGGTGGCGGTGTCGGCCGACGGCCGCACGCTGTATGTGCAGAACTTCATGGGCCGCAGCGTCAGCGTGCTCGACCTGACGGCGCTGATCACCCAGGGCGAGCGCCTGGTGACGCCGCGCGCCACCACCGGCACCGCCAGTGTGGAGCGGCTGCCCGCGCAGGTGCTGCTGGGCAAGCAGCTGTTCTACGACGCCCGCGACCCGCGCCTGTCACGCGACCGCTACATGAGCTGCGCCAGCTGCCACAGCGACGGTGGGCAAGATGGCCGCACCTGGGACCTGACCGGCTTCGGTGAAGGCCTGCGCAACACCGTCAGCCTGAAGGGCCGTTCGGGCATGGGCCATGGCCTGCTGCACTGGAGCGGCAATTTCGACGAGGTGCAAGACTTCGAAGTCCAGATCCGCGCCCTGGCCGGAGGCACCGGCCTGATGCCCGACGCGGCCTATTTCACCGGCACCCGCAGCGAGCCGCTGGGCGACCGCAAGGCAGGCGTCAGCGCTGATCTGGACGCACTGGCCGCCTATGTCACGTCGCTGCGCACCGCCGACCCAAGCCCCTGGCGCAATGCCGACCGCACGCTGACGACAGCGGCACTGGCCGGCCGGGCGGTGTTCGAGGCCAACAGCTGTGCCAGCTGCCACACCGGCAGCAACTTCAGCAGCAGCTCGGCAACCGGCGGCATGCGCGGCATCGGCACCCAGCGGCCCGCCAGCGGCAACCGGCTGGGCGCACCGCTGACGGGCATCGACGTGCCCAGCCTGCGCGGCCTGTGGGCCACCGCACCCTACCTGCATGACGGCAGCGCCGCCACGCTGGAAGCCGCCGTGGCCGCGCACAGCACGAACACCGTGCCCGCAGCCGACCTGCCCAACCTGGCGGCCTACCTGCGCAGCCTGGACGGCAGCGACCCCGCGCCCACACAGCCGCTGCCCAACGGCGTGTACCGGCTGGTGGCGCAACACAGCGGGCAGACGCTCAACATCGGCGGCATCAGCCAGGCAGCCGGCGCAGCCGCCATCCAGTGGCCCTGGCTGGGTGGCGACAACGAGCGCTGGCGCCTGGCGCGCCAGCCTGATGGCAGCGTCACCTTCGCCGCCCAGCACAGCGGCCAGCTGCTTGAAGTGGCCGGTTGCAGCGTGGCCGACGGCGCCCGCATCCAGCAGCTGCCGGCCAACGGCACGGCCTGCCAGCGCTGGCGGCTGCAGCCTGTGGCCGACGGCAGCTTCAACGTCGTCAACCTGGCCAGCGGCAAGCTGCTCAACATCGGCGGCGCCTCGCAAGCCGCCGGTGCCGTGGCCATCCAGTGGCCGCTGGCCAACGCGGCCAACGAGCGCTGGCGCCTGGAGCCCGTGTCGGCCAACGGCGTGGCGGCCGGCTTCTACACGCTGACCGCAGCACACAGCGCCAAGGTGCTGGACGTGGCCGGCATCTCGCCAGCCGCCGGTGCCAACGTGCACCAGTGGGCGGCCACCGGCAGCCTGAACCAGCAATGGAACGTCACCCCCACGGCCGACGGCTACTTCGAGCTGGCCCCTGCCCATGCACGGCCCATGCGGCTGGAAGTGGCGGCGGGCGCCACGGCCTTGGGCGGCAACGTGCAGCAGGGCCTGGCCAGCGGCAGCGCGGCGCAGCGCTGGGGCTTCGAGCGCCAGCCCGACGGCAGCTGGCGCCTGAGCAACGCCAACAGCGGCCTGTCGCTGGACGTGGCCGGGGCTGCGCAGGCCGATGGCGGCAATGTGTACCAGTGGGAGTGGATCAACGTCGCCAACCAGCGCTGGACCCTGCGCGCGCTGGCAGCACCGGCCGCGCCCTTGCTGGGCGCCGGCCGGAGCGTGGGCTTCGAGGCCCTGAGCTGGCCGGGCTACCGCATCCGCCATGCGAACTTCCTGGGCTTCATCTCGCCCGTCAGCGCCGCCAGTGCCGTGGCCGATCGGCAAGACAGCAGCTTCATCACCCGCACCGGGCTGGGCAGCGCGGCATGCTGGTCGTTCGAGTCGCGCAACTTCCCCGGCCACTACCTGCGCAGCGACGCCACCGCACGCCTGGTGCTGGCGCCACGCCTGGCCACCACCGACTTCGCGGCTGATGCCACCTTCTGCGCCCGCCCGCCCAACAGCGCTGCCGGCGGTGCCGGCGCGGTCACGCTGGAATCGTTCTCTGCCCCGGGGCGGGTCATCCGCCACCGCAACTTTGAACTGTGGCTGGACACGAACGATGGCAGTGCCGTGTTCCCCGGCGACAGCAGCTTCCGCGTGCAACCCGCGCTGGCGCCATGACGGCAGCCTGCGCAACCGTGCGCCATGGCGGCCTCCACCCACCACCCCCCCCCGCACACCCCGAGACACACAGCCAACATGACAACGAAGTACCCACGCAACCTGCTCACCGCTGCAGCCTTGGTGATGGCCTGCGCCTGGCCCTGGGCCCTGGCCCAGGCCCAGACCACCAGCACCGTGCGCATCGACCCCAGCGATCGGCGCGCCACCTGGGAAGGCTTCGGCGCCGGCCTGTCATGGTGGGCGCACGCCGCTGGCGGCACGCCTTACCAAGCCACTTACACCAACATGTTCTTCGGCATGGCGCCGGTCGAGTTCAGAACCCCCACGCGAACCTTCACGGCGCTCGGGCTGGGCCTGAACCTGGTGCGCTACAACGTCGGCGGCGGCGGCCTGCCCGGCGACAGCCCCAGCGGCTACCGCGACCAGCGCCCGCCGCTGAATGTGCAGCCCTGGCACAAGGACATCGACGGCTACTGGCGCGACTGGTTCAGCGCCGACCCCACCAGCCCCAGCTGGGACTGGACACGTGACGCGCGCCAGCGCGCCGTGCTCGACACGCTGCGCACGCAGGGCGTGACAGTCGAGTTCGTCTCCCATGCACCCATGTGGTGGATGATGGATTCGCGCAGCTCGGCCGGCGGCAACCTGCAAGCCTGGAACCGGCGCGACCATGCCCGCCACCTGGCCACCGTTGCGCAGCAGGCGCGCACGCGTTGGGGTGTGGACGTGAAGTCGGTGACGCCGTTCAACGAGCCACTGGCCGGCTGGTGGAACTACCCGGTGATCCAGGAGGGCGCCAACATCCCCATCGATGTGCAAGCCGAAACCCTGGGCTACCTGCGCGAAGAGCTCAACGCTCGCGGCCTGGCAGACGTGACCATCGCTGCGTCGGACGAAAACACCATCACCCAGGCGCGGGCCGGCTACCAGGGCCTGCTCAACCGCAACGTGGCCGTCAACGGGCGCACGGTCAGCGCGGCATCGCTCGTTGGCAAGCTCAATGTGCACGGCTACAACGGCCTGGAGCCCTGGCGTGACGATGCCGCGCGCCGCAGCCTGCGCCGCACGGTGGGCGACAAGCGCCTGTGGATGACAGAGTACGGCGATGGCGAAGGCTCCGGCCTGTTCCTGGCGCAAAGCATCGTCGCCGACATCAACCAGCTGGGCGCGTCAGGCTGGCTGTACTGGCAGCCGCTGGAGCCGTACTCGGCCTGGGGCCTGGTCAACGGCCAGTACCAGGCCCCTGCCGACGAGACCTCGCCCACGCGCGCCCAGCCGCTGTGGATGTACACCAAGTACCACGTCTTCGCGCAATTCACGCGCTTCCTGCGCCCGGGCTACAAGATCATCGGCAGCACCGATGGCCGCACCGTCGTCGCGCATGACGCCGTGGGCCGCAAGCTGGTGCTGATCACGCTGAACGAAGGCCCGGCGCGGACCATCCGCTACGACCTGAGCCGCTTCGCCAGCGTGGGCACGGCAGCGGCCACGGTGACGACCACCACTTTCGACGGCGCGCGCACGATGGTGCCGGGCACGGCTGCGCTCACAGGCCGCATGCTCGACCTGGCAGCACCGGCCAACGCCGTGCAATCCACCGAGATATCGGGCGTGGACCTGGGCCCGCAGGCCCGGGAGATCCGCTCGGCGGCCAGCGGACAGTGCGTCGACGTGCTCTATGCATCGGCGCAAGCGGGCAGCAACCTGGTGCAGTACGACTGTGCCGGAGTCGCCCACCAGCGCTGGTTTGCGGTGCCCAGCGGCACCGGCTACACGCTGCGAGCCAGCCACACCGGCCAGTGCATGAACGTGAACGGCGCCAGCACGGCTGCAGGTGCGGCGCTGATCCAGTGGCCATGCAGCGGCACCACCAACGCGTTGTTCGACCTGCGGCCCCAGGGCCAGGGCCATGCCCTCGTGGCCCGCCACAGCGGGCTGTGCGTGGGGCTGCAGAACGGCGCGCTCACGCGCGACACGCGGCTCACGCAACAAGCGTGCACGAGTGCGGCCAGCCAGACCTGGTTGCTGCCGCTGAACTCCAGCACGCTGCAGACCACGGGCAACTACCTGTGCCTGGACATGGCCGGCGGCACGCGGCAATTGGGCGCGGAGGCCACGCAGTGGGATTGCCAAGGCACCATCAACCAGCAATGGCGCACCACGGCAGTGGGCAGCGACGTGCAGCTCAGCTCGGCCACCAGCGGGCTGTGCCTGGGCGTGGCCGGCTCCAGCCTGGCCGCCGGTGCGCCAGTGGAGCAGCGGAACTGCCTGGGCAGCACCGAACAGCGCTTCGAGCGCCGGGCCCAAGGTGCCGGCTTCGCCCTGGTGGCACGCCACAGTGGCCTGTGCCTGGCGCCGGAGGACAGCTCGCCGGTCTGGGGCACACGCATCGTGCAGCAACTCTGCAACGGATCAGACAACCAGACCTGGCGCTGACCCCCAGGTTGAGGGGGCTGCAGTGGCTTTTGTCCGCTGCTAACCCACAAGCTGATTGCCTATTCTTGAACTTCATGTCAAAAAACGTATCCCGCCGCACAGGATCAAACACCATGTCCACTGAACGATCGAGCCCGGCTCGCACAACCAGCTTTTCGCCACGGCAACCAGCAAACTGGCGAACAGCGCTGATGGCAGGCTCGGCGTTCATGCTCAGCATGTGGGCATCCACTGCCCACACCCAGGTGACGCTCCCTCCCGAGCCCCCGCCCGCACCCGAAGGCCTCAAGGGCGTTGCGGTGCCTGAGCCAAGCAACCTTGCCCAGTTCGTGGGCGACAAGGCAGCGGCCATCCGTCTGGGCAAGGCGCTGTTCTGGGACACCCAGGTGGGCAGCGACGGCAAGACGGCCTGCGCCAGTTGCCACTTCCATGCCGGGGCCGACAACCGCACCCGCAACCAGGTCAGCCCCGGGCTGCTGCGCGAGTCGTCGCCCGGCGTCCCCAACCCGGACTTCAGCTTCGTGCTGGGCGGGCCCAACTACCGGCTCAAGGCCGAAGACTTCCCGTTCCACAAGTTCGCCGACCCCAGCAACCGCCTATCGAGCGTGGTGCGCACGCACAACGACGCGTCATCTTCGCAGGGCATGTCCAGAAGCACGTTCGTGTCTGCCGCCGCCGGTGCCATCGCCGACCACTTCGCGCTGGCCGGTGACCCCGTGTTTCGCAAGGACGGCCTGCAGACGCGGCAGGTCGAGCCGAGGAACTCACCCACCGTCATCAACGCGGTCTTCAACTTCCGCAATTTCTGGGACGGGCGCGCCACGTACATCTTCAATGGCGTGTCGCAGTTCGGTGCCCAGGACAGCGGGGCCAAGGTCTACAGGACCGGCGCCACCACAGCCACGATGGCCGCGCAGACGGTTCGCCTCGACAACGCCTCGCTGGCCTCGCTGGCGACAGGCCCCGTCGTGGACAACATCGAGATGAGCGCTGCCGGCCGCGGCTTGCCCCAGGTTGGCCTGCGTCTGCTGCCGGCGCGCGCCCTGGTACAACAGGCCGTGTCGCCCACGGACAGCGTGCTGTCGGGCATGCGTGCCACCACCGGCCTGGGCTTGAACAGCGACTACCGCACCATGGTGCAGGCGGCGTTCCGGCCCGAATGGTGGAACTCGACCGCCCGCGTCACGCTCAACGGCACCAGCTACACCCAGCAAGAGGCGAACTTCAGCCTCTACTTCGGCCTGGCGCTGCAGCTGTACATGGCCACCCTGGTGGCCGATGACACGCCGTTCGACCGGCTGATGGCGGGCCAGCCCGCCGGCTTCAATAGCGATGCCGCTGCCGGCATGGGGGTGTTCTTCGGCAAGGGCAAGTGCGCCGAATGCCATGGCGGCGCCGAGTTCACCAACGCCAGCGTGCGCAAGGTCACGCGCGAGCCTTTGGCCCGCATGGTCATGGGCAATGGCGGCACGGCGGTGTATGACGAAGGGTTCTACAACATCGCCATCACCAAGACGCTGGACGACATCTCCAACGGGGCCAACAACCCGCTGGGCAAGCCGAATTCACTGACGCGCCTGGCGCAGCAGGTGGGGCCGGCCGAGTTCCAGCGCATCGTCGGCATCCCGGCCAACATCACGGTGGCAGCCGGCGAGCGCATCGCGATCAACGGCGCGTTCAAGACCCCCACCGTGCGCAATGTGGAGCTCACAGCGCCCTACTTCCACGACGGCAGCGTGCTGACACTGGCGCAGGTGGTCGACTTCTACAACCGTGGCGGCAACCATTTCCAGAACAACTTGAATGATGTCGATGCCGAGATCAAGCCCCTGGGTCTGACGCCCGATGAACGCACGCAACTCGTGGCGTTCATGAAGTCGCTGACCGACGAGCGTGTTCGCTTCAAGCGGGCACCCTTCGACCATCCGCAGTTGAACGACCTGCCGGATGGCCATACGCTCGACGCCACCGGCAAGACCATCAACGACGGTGGCCGGGCCCGGGACAATGCCAGCGCCCTGGCCGCCGTGGGCAGAGGGGGCCTGACCGTACCGCCGCCGAACTTCATGGACCAGCTTGAATCGACGACCCAATACGTGAGCCTGAAGTTCGCGCATTCGGGCAAATGCCTGGACGTTGCCGGCATTTCGCAAATCGACGGGGCCAATGTCTACCAGTGGAACTGCACGGGGGGAGCAAACCAGCAATGGATCCAGATCGACACGGTCGGCGGCTTCCTGCTCAAGGCCCGGCATTCCGGCAAGTGTCTGACCGTCGCCGGCATTTCCCAGCTCAGCGGCGCCAACATCAACCAATTCACCTGCATCGGGGGCAGTAACCAGATCTTCAACTGGGTGGGCAATCGCCTGGCGGCCAAGCATTCCGGCCAATGCGTGCATGTGATCGGCGCAGGCCAGAACGATGGTGCCAACGTTGTACAGGCGCCATGCTCCACCACGGATCTGAATGACCAGCTCGCCAAGGCCAGCACCCCGACGAACAGCGTGTTCAATCTGGTGGCTGCCCACTCAGGCAAGTGCGTCAACGTGCCAGGTGCGTCCTTGGCCGACGGCATGCCGATCGACCAGTTCGACTGCGTCAAGGGCGCGGCCAATGAGCTGTTGGAGGAAGTTCCGGCGGTTGGCGGCTTTCTGCTGAAGGCCAGGCATTCCGGCAAGTGCCTGCAGGTGGCGGGCGGCCAGCGCACGTCGCGCGCACCCGTCGTGCAATGGACATGCAACACCAACGACGCCAGCCAGATCATGTCGTGGATGGGCAACCGCCTGCAGTTCAAGCACTCGGGTCAATGCCTGAACGTGGCGG
>JARXAJ010000060.1 GCA_029865965.1 Aquabacterium sp. | reverse complement strand
GGCTCATCCGGCGGCCGAGCCGGGCGGCGCGGCGGCAGCAGCCGGCGCCACCGGTGCGCTGCCTGCCGAGGCAGCCGGTGCAGCCAGGCCCGCCGCATGCCGCAGGTGGTACTGCGGCCGGCCCGAGCCTTCATGGTAGATGCGGGTCAGCATCTCGCCGACCAGGCCAGCCACGATCAGCTGCACGCCGATCAGCAGCAGCAGCACACCCGTGATCAACAGCGGCCGGCCGCCGATGTCCTGCCCGCCCAGTTTCACCACCAGCAGGTAGCCCAGGATGCCCAGGCCGGGCGCCAGCAGCCACAGCCCCAGGCCGCCAAAGGCATGCAGCGGGCGCTGGCGGTAGCGCATGAAGAACACGATCAGCACCAGGTCGAGAATGACGCGGAAGGTGCGGTCGATGCCGTATTTGGACTGGCCATGGGTGCGCGCATGGTGGCGCACCGGCACCTCGGCGATGCGTGCGCCGGCATCGCGCGCCAGCGACGGAATGAAGCGGTGCAGCTCGCCGAACAACCGGATGCGGTCGATGATCGGGCGGCGATAGGCCTTCAGCGCACAGCCGTAGTCATGCAGCTGCACGCCGGTGGCGCGTGAGATCAACCGGTTGGCCAGCAGGCTGGGCAGGCGGCGCGACAAGGCCTTGTCCTGGCGGTTCACGCGCCAGCCCGAGACCATGTCGACCTCGGCATCGTCTTCCAGCCGCTGCAGCAGGGCCGGGATGTCCAGCGGCTCGTTCTGCAGGTCAGCGTCCAGCGTCACCACATAGCGGCCGCGGACGCGGTCGAAGCCGGCCTGCAGCGCGCTGCTCTGGCCGTAGTTGCGGGCCAGGCACACCGCCTGCAGCCAGGGTTTGGCCTGGGCCAGTTGCCGCAGCAGTGCGGCCGTGCCATCGGTGGAGCCATCGTCGACCGCGATCAGTTCGAACTGCCAGGCCGTGGCGGCCATGGCCGCGCCGATGCGCTCGACCAGGTTGACCAGGTTGTCGACCTCGTTGAACATGGGTACGACGATGGAGACGTCGGGCTCGGCGGCCTGGGGCACCGGCTGGTGGAGGGGCTGCAGGGCGGGGGACGCCGGCGGCAGCCCCGCTGCGGCGCCCGGAACGGCGGGCGCTTGGGTGACGGTCATGGCCGCATTCTGCCCAAGTCGCTGGCTATCATTGCCGCATGCAGTCCCAGCCCCACCATGCCGGCCCCGGGCCGGGCATGCCCGCAGGGCACCAGGCGCCGCCCGCCGGACCCACCGCCTCGGCAGCCGCCGCCACCCGCATCTTCCTGCTCGGCCTGCTGGCTTACTTTGCCCTGCACACCATCTTGCGGGTGCTGGTGTCCGATGCGGTCGAGCGCGACGAGGCCGAGCAACTGCTGTGGACCCAGCAACTGGCGCTGGGCTACGGCACCCAGCCGCCGCTCTACACCTGGCTGCAGTGGGGCGTGTTCCAGGTCGCAGGCGTGTCGGTGGCCGGGCTGGCGCTGCTGAAGAACCTGCTGCTGGCCGGCACCTATGCCTTCAGCTTTCTGGCGGCGCGCACCGTGTTGCCGCCTGCCAACGCCGCGCTGTGCGCGGCGTCGATGCTGCTGCTGCCGCAGATCAGCTGGGAGTCGCAGCGCGACCTGACCCATTCGGTGCTGGTGACCAGCCTGGCCGCGTGCATGCTGTGGCAGGTGCTGGCGCTGCTGCAGCGGCCCACACCGGCCCGCTATGTGTTGCTGGGCCTGGCCACCGGCGCGGCGCTGCTGGCCAAGTACAGCGCTGCTGCCTGCGCCGCGCTGTGGCTGGTGGCCCTGCTGGCCCACCGCGACACCCGCAGCCTGGTGCTGCGCCCGGCCTTCCTGCTGGTGCCTTTGGTGGTGGTGGCAGTGCTGCTGCCGCATGGCCTGTGGCTGCTGGACCACTGGGCCGACGCCACGGGTGGCACGCTGGCCAAGATGGGGGCCGGCACCAGCAACCCGCTCGGCTGGGCTGAAGGCGTGGGCCTGGGTCTGGCCAGCCTGGGGCAGGCGCTGCTGGGCTTTTCGGCGCTGCTGGTGGTGGTGCTGGCGCTGGTGTGCGGCCGGGCACTGTGGGCGGGGCTGCGGCAGCCGCCCGCCGGGCCGGCCGGCACGGTGCACCGGCTGCTGCGCCGCCTGGTGCTGCTGACCCTGGCCCTGCTGGTGCTGATGGTGCTGGCCGGCGCCAGTACCACCTTCAGGGACCGCTGGCTGCAGCCCTTCCTGTTCATGTTGCCGCTGCTGCTGTTGGGTGCCCTGCCCCAGCCCGGCGCCGCCGTGCTGCGCCGCCTGGGCCTGGCCATGGCCCTGATGGCCACCCTGGTGACAGTGCTGCTGGGCCTGCGGGTGTGGCACCACGGCCAGGGCGATGACCCCGACGAGCTGAACATGCCAGTGCGCGCCTTCGCCCAGGCGCTGGCTGTGCAGGGCCTGGGCGCGGCCCGGCTGGTGGCCGACGACGCGGTGCTGGGTGGCGGCCTGCGCCTGCACCTGCCGCAGGCCCATGTGCAGCTGACCCATGACCGCGCAGGCCATGCGGCGCTGCCCTGGCCCGACGCCGGTAGGCCGGTGGTATGGGTGTCGCAGCAGGCCGACCCCGCGCATCTGCGGCAGGCGGTGGACCAGGCGGCCCTGGCCGCCGGCCGGCCGCCCGGCGCTGGCCAGGTGCAGACGGTGCTCGTGCCTTACCTGCATGCCAAACCAGGGTCGGCGCCGGCCCAGCTGCATTGGCTGGCGCTGCGTTGAGCGCCACCATGCCGTTGAGCGCCGCCAAGCCGCGCGGCTGCTATAGCGCCACAACGCCGCGCTGCGGCTTCAGCGCCGCAACGCCGCGCTGCGGCTTCAGCGCAGCGTGGCCACCGCGTCCATCGTCAGCCAGCCGGCATGGTCCTGGGCCCAGAGCTTGACGGTATTGCCGTCCACCGAGGGCTGGCCACTCACCCGCATCGGCGCGCCGTCGAAGGTGGGCCGCACCGCGCGGAAGCGGAACTCGGCCACGTTGGCGCCTGGCATCTCGCGGCGCAGCAGGTCCATCAGCAGGGTGGCGATCAGCGGGCCGTGCACGATCAGGCCGGGATAGCCCTCGACCTGGGTGACATAGCGCCGGTCGTAATGGATGCGGTGGCCGTTGAAGGTGAGCGCGCTGTAGCGGAACAGCATCGGCTCGTCGGGCTGCCAGTCGCGCTGCCAGGCCGCGCCGGTGGGCGCCGGCGTGGGCGCGGGGTCCACGTCGTCGGGGCGCTTGGCCTCGCGGTAAACGATGTCGTGCCATTCGGTGATGGCGGGGCTGTCAGCACCGACGCAGCGCAGGTCGTGCTGCACCTTGACGAACACCAGACGGCCGGTGCGGCCGTCTTTCACCGTGACGTCGGCGATGGTGGAGGTGCGCTGCATTGCGTCGCCCAGGCGCACCGGCTGGTGGAACTGCAGCTGGCTGCCGGCCCACATGCGCCGGGGCAGCGGCACCGGCGGCAGGAAGCCGCCGCGCGTGGGGTGGCCGTCGTCGCCCAGCTCGCTGTGGCGGTAGGTTTGCAGGAAGTACAGCCAGTGCCACAGGTACGGCAATGCCGTGCCGGGTGACGCGTCGGGCGGCGGATGGTCCAGCGTGGCATGCAGCGCCACCACCGGGTAGGGCACGATGCTGTCGTGCAGCGTCTCGCTGCGGCCGATCCAGTCACGCAGGTCGGCCAGGTCGGCCGGGGCTTGGGCAGTTGTGGCGGAGGTGCTCATGCTGGTGATTCTGGGGCCCGGGGGCCAGGCGCCGGTGTCACCCAGCGGCCAGTTGGCTCGGGGTCAGTCGTGGCCGCGTCCGTTGCCTTTGCCCTTGCCCTTGCGTTGACCATGACCATGGCCGCGGTCGTCATGGCGGTCGTCCGATCGGTCACCGCGCCGGTCTGGCGGCCCGCCACGCACCACATGGCCCAGATACCAGCGCTCCTGCACAAAGTACACAGGCGTGGCGCAGGCACCGTCGTCGCGGCAAGACTTGCGCCAGTTCTGCCGGTGGCCCGGTGGCACCCACAGGCAGATCGGCTGTAGCGCCTGCACCTGCCGGTAGATCACCACCGGCCGCTGCATGATCAGCTGCGGCTGCGGAAAGCGGCTGATGTCGATGCGGCCGTGCACGCCGGGCTGGCTGATGCCGATGGCCTGTCAGACAACGCGGCGTTTGCAACGCGGCTGGTCGCGCGGTCAGGCCTCGTAGACGATCTCGGCCCGGCCGCCGTGGGCCAGGGCCTTGCAGCGGGCCAGGGCCTCGTCGCTGGGCCAGAAGCGGCCGTCCTCGCCCAGGTCGACCTCGGCACTGGCGCCCGCATGGGGCGTGCTGCGGGCAATCTGCAGCCGCAGCGGCAGGCCCAGCACCCGCTGCAGGCCATCGTCGCCGGTCTCGCGCCTGGCAGGCCAGGTGCTGACCAGGTCGGCCAGCGGTGCCACGCCGCCGCCGTTCATCGCCAGCGCCAGGTAGCGGCCGAAGCGCGCCCGGGCAGCGGCCAGGTCCCACACCGCAGTCACGTTCAGCCGCAAGCCGCCGGAGAAGCGGTCGGGCTGCACCTTGCCCTGCACGATCAGCAGCTCGTCCTCGACGAACAGCGCCTTGTTGGCCTCGATCAATTCATCGCTGGCCACCGCCTCGATGGCCTCGCTGTGGTCATCGAGCTTGAAGATCGCCACGCGCCCGCGCTGGCCGTTGACGAAGCGCAGCTCGCTGACGATGCCGGCCAGCAGCTGCGGGTCGCGGCTGTCGACCAGGTCGGCGATGCGCCGCTTGCAAAAGCGCCGCACCTCGGTTTCAGACTGTTGAAACAAGTGGCCCGACAGGAAGAAGCCCACCGCCGTCTTCTCGAACAGCAGCCGCTCCTTGATGCTCCAGGCCGCAGCCTGGGCCAGCGGCGGCTCTTGCGTGGACGAGCCGTGGTCGCCGTCGTCGAACAGCCCGCCCTGGCTGGCATTGACCACCTGGTGCTCGGCAAACTCGAAACCCAGCCCCACGCTGGCCACCAACATTGGGCGCCCCCAGGCGCCTGCGGCGGCGCTCCCCAAGGGGGTGCCATCGGCTTGGGGCGGCCCGGCGCCATTGGCGGCACGGTCGGTGTGCAGCGCATCGAACGCGCCGGCCTTGACCAGCGCCTCCACCGCACGCTTGTTGACCCGCTTGCGGTCGACCCGGGCGCAGAAGTCGAAGAAGCTGTGGAAGCGGCCACCGGCCTCGCGCGCTTCCACGATGGCTTCCACCGCGCTTTGCCCCGTGCCCTTCACGGCGCCCAGGGCGTAGCGCACCCGCTTCTTCTCCAGCGGCTCGAAGCGGTAGGTGCCTTCATTGACATCGGGCGAAGAGAAGCTGATGCCGAACAGCTTGGCGTCGTTGAGCAACACCTTCAGCTTGTCGGTGTCGTCCATCTCGATGGTCATGTTCGCGGCATAGAACTCGGCCGTGTGGTGCACCTTCAGCCAGGCCGTGTGGTAGGCCAGCAGGCTGTAGGCGGCGGCATGGCTTTTGTTGAAGCCATAGCCCGCGAACTTCTCCATCAGGTCGAACACTTCGTCGGCCTTCTCCTGGCCGATGCCCTGCTCACCGGCGCCCTTGCGGAAGATGTCCCGGTGCTGGGCCATCTCCTCGGCCTTCTTCTTGCCCATGGCGCGGCGCAGCAGGTCGGCGCCGCCCAGGCTGTAGCCACCCAGGATCTGGGCGCTCTGCATCACCTGTTCCTGGTAGACCATGATCCCGTAGGTCTCGCTGAGCACCTGCTCCAGCAGCGGGTGCGGGTACTCGACCACCTCTTTGCCATGCTTGCGCGCCACGAAGCTGGGGATCAGGTCCATCGGGCCCGGGCGGTACAGCGCGTTCAGCGCGATGAGGTCTTCCAGCCGGCTGGGCTTGGCGTCGCGCAGCATGCCCTGCATGCCGCGTGATTCGAACTGGAACACGCTCTCGGTCAGGCCGTCGGAGAACAGCTTGTAGACGCGCGGGTCGTCCAGCGGGATGGTGTCGAAGCTGAAGTCGGCCTTGTCGGGATTGCGGGCGACGATGAAGTCTTTGGCCAATTCCAGGATGGTCAGCGTGGCCAGGCCCAGAAAGTCGAACTTCACCAGGCCGATGGCCTCGACGTCGTCCTTGTCGTACTGGCTGACGGCGGAGTCACTGCCCGGCTGCTGGTACAGCGGGCAGAAGTCGGTGATCTTGCCCGGCGCGATCAGCACGCCGCCGGCATGCATGCCGACGTTGCGCACGATGCCTTCCACCCGCGTGGCCAGGCTCAGCAGCTCGGCCACTTCTTCTTCGGCGGCTTCGCGCTGCTCCAGCTCGGGCGCTTCCTTGCGGGCGTAGATGATGCCGGGGTCGGGGTTGGCCGGCACCTTGGCCAGCGTGACCGTCTTGCCCGGCGGTGCCGGGATCAGCTTGGCCACGCTGTCGACATGGCCGTAGCCCATGCCCAGCACCCGGCCGATGTCGCGCAGCGCGGCCTTGGCGGCCATGGTGCCGAAGGTGACGATCTGGCCCACCGCCGCACGGCCGTACTTGTCCTTGACGTAATCGATCACGCGGTCGCGGTTGGCCTGGCAGAAATCGATGTCGAAGTCGGGCATCGACACCCGATCGGGGTTCAAAAAGCGCTCGAACAGCAGCTTGTAGTGCAGCGGGTCCAGGTCGGTGATCTTCAGCGCGTAGGCCACCAGGCTGCCGGCGCCCGAGCCCCGGCCCGGGCCCACCGGGCAGCCGTTGTTGCGGGCCCAGTTGATGAAGTCGGCCACGATCAAAAAGTAGCCCGGGAAGCCCATCTTCAGGATGGTGGTGATCTCGAAATCCAGCCGCTCGACATAACGTGCGCGTTCAGCGTCGCGCTTGGCGGCATCGGGGAACAACTGCAGCAGGCGCTGTTCCAGGCCCTGGAAGCTGGCCTCGCGGAAGTAGTCGCCCATCGGCATGGGCGTGCCCTTGTGCGGGCCGTCTTCCAGCAGCGGCGTCGGGAAGTCGGGCAGGTAGTTCTTGCCCATGGCCAGCGTCAGGTTGCAGCGCCTGGCAATCGCCACGGTGTTGGCCAGTGCGCTGGGCACGTCGGCAAACAGCGCCTCCATCTGGGCCTGGGTCTTGAAGTACTGCTCGCGGCTGAAACGCTTCACCCGCTTGGGGTTGGCCAGGGTTTCGCCCTCGGCCACGCACACCCGGGCCTCGTGGGCGTCGAAGTCGTCGGGCTCGGCAAACTCGATCGGGTGGGTGGCCACCACCGGCAGGCCCAGGCGCGCAGCCAGCGGCACGGCGGCGCGCACATGGGGTTCATGCTGGGGCAGGCCAGCGCGCTGCAGTTCGATGTAGAAGCGGCCGGGGAACAGGCTGGCGAGCCGCTGCGCCGTGGCTCTGGCGCGCTCGCCATCACCGGACAGCAAGGCCGTGCCCACGGCGCCCAGGTCGGCGCCCGACAGCGCGATCAGCCCGCCGCCCAGTTCGGCCAGCCAGTCCCACTTGATCCAGGCCTGGGCGCGCTGGGCATTGGTCACCCAGCCCCGCGCCAGCAGTTCACACAGGTTCAGGTAGCCCTGGCGGTTCTGCACCAGCAGCAGCAACCTGCTGGCCACCGGCGTGCTGCCGGGGTTGGCCTGCTCGGGCTCCAGGAAAATGTCGGCCCCGATGATCGGCTTGACGCCCTTGCCCCGGCAGGCCTTGTAGAACTTGACCGCGCCGAACAGGTTGGAGAGGTCGGTGATCGCCAGCGCCGGCTGGCTGTCGGCGCATGCTGCGGCGGCCGCATCGTCGACCCGCAGGGTGCCGTCGACGACGGAGTATTCGGTGTGGGTGCGCAGGTGGACGAAGGGCATCGGGGAATTGTAGGGATGGGGTCGGCCCTGCGGTTTTTACAATCCGGTCCGTGCCCCTCCCCTTCCTCAACATCGCCAGCTACCGCTTCGTGCCGCAGGCCGACCTGCCGGCCCTGCGCCAGCGGCTGTTCGACACCGCCCAGGCGCAGGGCGTGCGCGGCACCGTGCTGCTGGCCGAGGAAGGCATCAACCTGTGCCTGGCCGGCCCCCCCGAGGGCATTGCCGCCTGGCTGGCAGCAGCCCGCACCCAGCCGGGGCTGGACAGCCTGCCCACCAAGGACAGCTGGAGCGCCACCCAGCCCTTCGCCCGGCTGAAAGTGAAGATCAAGCGCGAGATCATCCGCATGGACATGCCGGCCGACATGGCGGCTGTGGCACCCGCCAGCGGCCGCGCCCCGGCCGTCAGCGCGGCCACGCTGGCCCGC
>JARXAJ010000288.1 GCA_029865965.1 Aquabacterium sp. | reverse complement strand
CCACGGAACACCAGCGTGCCCGCGCCCACACACACCAGGGCCCAGACCACGTAGGGCCAGTCACGCTGGAAGTATTGGCTGATCGCAGTCTTGAACGGCTCGACCTCGAGCGCGGCATCGGTCCAGCCGGCCGACAGCGCCGCGCCGCTGCACAGCAGGCCCAGCACGCCGTACTTCAGCCACTTCAGGCGCTGGTCCAGCCGGCGGTGCAGCGGGCGCTGGCGCAGGCCCAGCCGGCGTGCCAGCTGGCTGGCCAGCTCTTGCAGCGCGCCAAAGGGGCACAGCCAGCCGCAGAAGGTGCCACGCCCCCACACCAGCAGGGTGACGCCGGTGAAGGCCCACAGCAGCACTGCCACCGGGTCGGTGAGCAGAAAGTCCAGCCCACGGCCGGCCACGCCGGCCTCGATGGCGGCGGTGATCGACACCACGGTGAGCTGCCCTTGCGCCCACCAGCCCACAAAGCCCAGCGTGAACACCAGGTAGGCGGTGCGGAAGGCCGCCAGCCGGCCGGGCTGGGCCGTCAGCCAGGCCTGGCGGGCCAGCGCCACCACCAGCACCGCCAGGCCGGCAGCCAGCACCGCCAGGTCGACCGCACGTTGGCCCCAGGCGGCGCGCCAGGCCGGCGGCTCGGCTTGCGGGCGGTAGCTGGCCACATCGGGCACGGCGAAGGGGCGTTGCATGGGCGCGCTGACCACCGTGCCGGCCTCGGGCCCGGCCAGCGTGGCTGCTGGGGTTCCACCAGACGCCCCGCCAGACATGCCACCAAATGCCCCACCCCCGGCCCCACTCACCGCCCCGCCGCCAGACCCGCTGCCGCCGCGCTGCACCGCCAGCACCAGATCCAGCGGCTGCTCGGCGTCCAGCCGGCTGCCGTCGGCCGCTGGCGCGACGGTGAACAGGCGCGGCACGGCATCACGCGGCACGCCCGACCGGGTGCCCGACAAGGCCATGGTGCCGGCCCAGGGCAGCGGCTGCAGCGCAAAGCTGCGCCCCTGCTGGCGCAGTTGCAGCACGGCGGCACGCGCGGCATCGGCCGGCGCAGCCCCGGCCACCGGATAGCGGCCGCCGTCCAGCACCAGCAGCACGGTCTGGCCCTGTTCGCGGGCGGCGCGCACCGCCTGCCAACCTGCCGCATCGAACAGGTTGCGCCCTGCCTGGGGCAGGCTGGCCAGGGCCACCCAGATATCGACCGCCGGGCCATCGGGCCAGCTGCGGCCACCGGGGTCGCGCCAGGCGGCGGGGCCGTTGTCGAAGCCGGCCTGCACCTGCTTGTTGCTCAGCCGCCAGGGCTGCACCAGGCCCAGGCGCACCAGCTCGTTCCAGCCGGTCTTGCGGTAGCGGTCGTTCGGGCCGCGTGGCAGCGGCTGGGCGGCCTGCCCGGCGTCGGCCCGGGCGCGCAGGTGGGCCAGCTGGGCGGCTGACTCGAGCACCGCCCGGTCGATGGCCAGCGCCGACACCGTGCCGGCCATCACCCCATGCAGACCGGCGCGGGTGTCGGTTTGCGTGCGCTCGGCGCTGGCGCTGAGCACCTGGATGTCGTGCTGCAGCGACAGGCCGCGGTACTGCTGCGCAAACGCCGCCAGCACCGCCGTGCCCTGGGGCGAGGCGAACAGCGGCTCGGCATGCGACAGCAGCCGCACGTCGAGAAACACACCGTCGCGGTCCAGCAGCACCAGCAGGTTGACCGGCCGGCCGCCATAGCCGGCCACCGGCTCCAGGTCGATGGTCTCGAACACATGGCCTTGCAGCACCAGCGCTGCACCGTCCTGGCGGAACACCGGCCAGGCCGGCAGGCCGGGGCTGCGCTCACCCAGCAACAGCGGCGGCGGCAGCAGGGCCTGCAGCTCGGCGCGGCCCAGGTTGCCGGCTGCCGCAGGGGCGGCCAGCAACAGCGCGCACAGCGGCCACAGGCCGATGCGCAGGCACAGGCGCAGGCAGACGCGCAGGCACCGCACGGTGTGCCTGGCCGCCTGCACCCACGAACTGGCGCCCATCCGCACGCCCGACAGCATCCACACCACTCCGGTCTCCATGGCCGCCCAGGCGGCCAGGGCAGGATACGGGCCGCGCTGCGCCGGGCCTGTCACCTGCGGGTGTTTCTGGGCTGCCTGTTTTGGAGGCAAAGTTCTTGACAGCCAATGTTGGCGCGGGCTTGCGAACGGTGATCCCCGGTTGCGCACAGACTTGTCCACAGCATTGGTGGATAACCTGGTTTTGGCGGTTTTCGGGCCGGGCCGGACGGAGCGGGGGCGGCAGCGGGCCGCGCGGGGCCCGGGTAAAGACATGGAAGGCCAGGTCGAGCCCGGCGGCGCAACGCTGGCGCTGCCACGGCGGCGCAGAATGCAGCGCATGCCCCAACACCGCCGCCTTGCCCTGCGCCAAAGCGCCGCCGTGGCCCTGGTGGCCTGGTTGGCAACCACCGGCTGCACCAGCCTGCCACCACCATCAGCCGCACTACACGCCACACCAACCGCCGCACCAACTGCCACACCAACGGCCGCACCAATCGCCACACCACCCGCCACACCACCGGCCCTGCCCCCCACCCACCTGCGCGCCGGCCCGGGCCAAGCCCTGCTGCTGGGCGAGGTGCATGACAACGCCGCCGGGCATGCGCTGCGGCATGACCTGCTGGCCGCGCTGCTGGCGCGCGGCGACCGGCCGGCCCTGCTGATGGAGCAGTTCGACCGCGAACACCAGGCCGCGCTGGACGCCGCCAGCCGCCCGCCGGGCCACCCAAGCCCCGCCGCGCTGGACGCCCAGGTCGATGCCGTGGTGCTGGCCGGCCAAGGCGCAGCCGGCTGGCACTGGCCGTTCTACCGCCCCACCATCCGCCTGGCGCTGGCACATGGCCTGCCGATCCTGGCGGCGAATGTGTCGCGCGCCGAGGCCCGCACGGTGATGCAGCAGGGCCTGGCCGCCACCGGCTGGCGCGCCGAGGTGCCCGACGACACCGGCCAGGCCCAGGCCGATGCGATCGAGGCCAGCCACTGCGGCCAGCTGACCGCCGCCAGCGCCAAGCGCCTGGCCCTGGCCCAGGTGGCGCGTGACCAGTTCATGGCCCGCCTGGTGGCCCAGCATGCCGGGCGCGGCGTGGTGCTGCTGGCCGGCAACGGCCATGTGCGCGCCGACATCGGCGTGCCGCGCTGGCTGGCGCCCGAACAACGCGCCCGCACCCAGGTGGTGGGCATGCTGGAACCAGGCGATGCCAGCGCCGCGGCCTACGACACCGTGCTGCCCACCGCTGCCCAGGCGCGGCCCGACCCGTGCGCCGGGATGCGCCTGCCGGCTCCGCCTGCCGCCGCGCCCGGCCCTGCCGCGCCAGCACGCCCCTGACAAGGTGCCGCCCTCGCACGGCGGCCGGCTAGCATCCCACCATGCCCAAGGCCCTGCAGACCAGCCTGCTGATGCTGCGTGAACTGCTGTTCACCGCCGGCCCCTTCAGCCTGCTGGCCGCCGGCCTGCTGTGGGGCGCTTACCACCTGCTGCAGCCCAACCCGCCGCGCACCGTGGTGCTGGCCACCGGCGTGGACCAGGGCGCCTATGCCGGCTTCGGCAAGCAGTACGCCGACCACCTGGCGCGCCACGGCATCACCGTGCAGCTGCGGCCCACGCAGGGCTCGGCCGAGAACCTGGCGCTGCTGCAGCAGCCCGGGTCGGGCGTGGACATCGCCTTCGTGCAGGGCGGCACCTGGCAGAAGCCGGCGGGCGATGCCAGCGAGGCCGACCCCGGCCTGCAAAGCCTGGGGCGCATGTTCCATGAGCCGATCTGGCTGTTCTACCGCGCCGACAGCGCCCGCCGCCTGGCCAAGGCGCCGCAGATCAGCCGGCTGGCACAGCTGACCGGCGGCACGCTGAACGTGGGTGCGGCCGGCAGCGGCGTGCCGCCGCTGGTGAAGGCCATGCTGGCGGCCAACCGCATTGCGCCCGGCGCCATCAGCCTGCAGCAGCAGCCCACCACGCCGGCGGTGGTGGACCTGCTGGCCGGCAAGATCGACGCGCTGGTGCTGGCGTCGGCGCCGGAATCACTGATGGTGCAGATGCTGCTGCAAACCCCCGGCATCGCGCTGCTGGACGTGGCCCAGGCCGAGGCCTACAGCCGGCGTTTTGCCTTCCTGAGCCCGGTGCTGCTGCCACGCGGCGTGGCCGATTTGTCACGCGACCTGCCGCCGGCCGACATGCGGCTGCTGGCGCCCACCGCATCGCTGGTGGCGCGCGACGGGCTGCACCCGGCGCTGGTGCAGCTGTTCATGCAGGCGGCGCAGCAGGCGCATGGCGGGGCAGGCTGGTTCCAGCGCAGAGGGGATTTTCCGAACGCGGGCGACAGTGACTGGCCGATCGCCGCCGAGGCCCAGCGCTTCTACAACGGCGGCACGCCGCTCTTGCAGCGTTATCTGCCGTTCTGGCTGGCCAACCTGGCCGACCGCATGTGGCTGGCGCTGCTGGGCATCGTGGCGGTGCTGATCCCGCTGGCGCGGGTGCTGCCGCCGGTGTATGAATTCCGCATCCGGCGCCGGGTGTTCCGCTGGTATGCACAGCTGCGTGCGGTGGACGAGGCGGTGGGCCGGCGCCCGGGCGCCGAGCTGCTGGCCGAGCTGGCCGACATCGAGGCCCATCTGGCCCGGGTGACGGTGCCGCTGAGCTATGCCGACGAGCTGTATGCACTGCGCGGGCACATCGACATGGTGAAGGCCCGCATCACCCAGGGCGCGCCCGCTGCGGCTTAGCGGCCCGGGCCGCAGCTGGCGCCAGTGGCTGGCTGCAGCTGATGGCCCGCCTGCAATGCCGCACCCTGCGGTGCCGACTGCACACGCAGCGCGCCAGTGGCGCCCAGTTCAACCGCCCAGCTGGCGCCCGGGCCGCTGCCCAACAGCTGCAGGCGGGCACCATCGACCCGGCCAGCCAGGGCCAGCTGCTCAGCCCCGTGCATCAGCGTGGCCTGCACTGCCTGGTAGTGCTGCTGCACCTGCAAGGCCAGGCCGCCCGGCCCGCACCACAGGCCCTGCAACTGCGCCGGCACCACCCACAGGTGCAGGCGGCTGCGCTTGTCCAGGCCGATGGCCTTCTCGGGCACGGCCAGGGTCAGCGTGCGGTCGGGCGGCCAGTCGCCCATGTCCCAGTCATGCGAGACGATGCGCGTGCCCGCCGGCAGCGCCAGCAGGCGCGGGCGCAGGCGCAGGTTGAATTCAGGCAGCAGGTACAGGGTGATGACGCTGGCACCGGCCAGGGGGGTGTCGAACAGGTCTTGCACCCGGAAGCTGGCCCGGCTGGCCACGCCGGCCCGGGCGGCACTGGCCTGGCTGCGGGCCACCAGGTCGGGCACGATGTCCACGCCCAGCCCACGCGCGCCGAAGCGCAGCGCGGCGGTGATGACGATGCGGCCGTCACCCGAGCCCAGGTCGATCAGCACATCGCCCGGGCCCACGCCGGCCAGTTGCAGCATGGCCAGCGTGACCCGGTCGGGCGTGGTGATGAAGGGCACCTCTTCGTCGCTGGCGGCCAGGGCCGGGGGTGGTGGCAGAGGCTGGGGCTGGGCCTGGCCCTGCACGGCGGCGGCAGCAGCCAGCAGCCACGCACCGGCCAGCAGCCGGCGCCACGGCGCTGTCACCCGCCCAGCGCGGCGGCCTGCACCGCAGCGGCATCCACACCCAGCTTGGTGGCGGCGCCCAGAATCTCTTGCCAGGTGGTGGCATCGACCGGCACGCCTTCGGCGGTGCGGCGGGCGCGGTGGGCGCGCTCGGGCTCACCGGCAATCAGCACGTCGCCAAACCCGTCGCGCGGGGGCGATGCGCGCACCCAGTCGATGAAGGCCAGGGCTTCGGCTTCAAAGCTGGCGCGGTCGGCCAGGGCGGCGGGGTCGACCAGCACGCTGAACATGCCGTTGAGCACGCGGCGTTGGCTGGCATCGGCGTCACGCTGGGTCATGCCGGCGGCCAGGGCGCCGCCCAGCAGTTCACACATCAGCGCCAGGCCAAAGCCCTTGTGGCCGCCGAAGGTGAGCAGCGCGCCGAACGGCGGCACCACGGTGAAGCGCGGCTCACGCGTGGGGTGGCCCTGGTCGTCGATGAGGCAGCCTTCATCGACCAGATCGCCCTTGTTCATGGCCACGCGGGTCTTGCCCTGGGCGATCATGCTGGTGGCGAAGTCCAGGATCACCGGCGGGCGGCCGGTCAGCGGCACGCCGGCGCAGAACGGGTTGGTGCCGAAGCGCGCATCAGCCCCGCCAAAGGGCGCGACGATGCCGCGCGAGATGACGTTGACGAAATGCATCGACACCAGGCCGGCGGCGGCGGCCTGCTCAGCCCAGGCGCCGATGCGGCCCAGGTGGTGACTGTTGCCCAACGCCACCACGCAGGTGCCGTGGGCCTTGGCACGGTCAATGCCCAGCGCCATGGCCTGCGCGCCGATGACCTGGCCGAAACCGCGGTTGCCATTGAGCCGCAGCAGCGCGCCGGCATCCAGGTCGGTGCTGACAGCGGCATTGGGCTGCAGGCCGCCCTGCAGATAAGCATCGGCATAACGCGGCAGCATGCCGATGCCGTGGGAATCATGGCCGGTGAGGTTGGCCTCGATCAGGTTGCCGGCCACAGCCGCCACCTCGGCCGGGCTGCTGCCAAAACCGCGCACCACCAGGTGCATGGCCGCCTGCAGACGGGGCAAAGGGATCACGTGCGTGTCAGTCATTTGTTGTTGTCTCCAAGGCCCAGTGGGGCGAGGCTGAATGCTAGACGCTGCGGCACGGCGGGTTGGTGCGGGTGGACCCGAGATCGGCAGGGGATTGGCCTGGGATTGGCCGATGCGGCGGCGCCTGGACGCCTGCACCGCCGGTTTGGAGGGGTGGGATAGATGGACAGGTGATGGAGCGCCCGCTTATCCTGCGTCAAACGTACCAAGCTGGCGCAGACTGGCTAACGCGGAGCGGGGGCCCCATGATGAAGATTTGCGCAGGCGCGTGTTGGCGGGTGGTATGGACCGGCGCCGACGCAAAGCGCCCGGTTGCCTGGTTGTTGACCAGGCAGGATACCGACGCAGGCAGATGCGGCGGTGCATGGCGAACGACCGCACCTGCGGCGTCGGTATTTCCGATCACACCCGAGGCGTGGTGCTTGTGAAATCGAGCCCCGACCCCGACCCAAGCGGCCTTCGTGTGACGAAGAAACTATCGCCAGATAGCCGCGGCGCCATCAAACTTGCGAGACGCTTTGGCGACGCTTTGGTTTGTGTGCGCCACAGGACGGATGACAGAGGCGAGTTTCGCTATACAACGGTGGAACTGCTGGTCGAGAAAACCAACGTCGTGCCGAGAACTGACAAGATCGTGGCAATCCGGGTGGGAGCAGATGAGAAACCCTTGCAAACAGTCGTGCGTGCCGCCGGCGGGACGTGGGACCACAAGGCCCGGGTGTGGGCTCTTTACGCGTTAATTCGTGATGGCTCACTCCATGAGCTACCCGCGCGTCAGACTTGTCGCATTGGCCCCTTGTGGCGGGCCTTCGGAGCTGGTGATGGATGCGGCAGAGCTGAAGAGGTGGTTGGTATCGGTGGCG
>JARXAJ010000272.1 GCA_029865965.1 Aquabacterium sp. | reverse complement strand
GACATCGTATCTGGAGAGCTACTTGGGATGGTTCCGGGCGCTCGACCGCGCCAGCCGCAGCCGAGACGGGGCTGCGCCCATGCTGAAGCTGGCACTGGGGATCGCTGCTTGAAGCCGTCACGAATTAACGCGCAAAGAGCCGCACATTGCCTGCGCCAATCTGGCCATCGACCGGATTCCCTTTGAAGATTCTTGTTTCGACTCGGTCTCGGCGTTTGATTTCCTTGAGCATGTGCCGCGCGTTTTTCCGACGACTGACGGCAGCGCTACGCGATTTCCATTCGTCGAATTGATGAACGAGGTCTTCCGCGTGCTGCGTCCTGGCGGTGTGCTGTATGCGGTGACGCCGGCCTACCCAGTGCCTGAAGCATTTCAAGACCCGACGCATGTCAACATCATCACCGAGCGCACGCATCTGTATTTCGCTGGTGATCAGCCTATGGCCCGCATGTACGGGTACATCGGCAACTTCGACGTTCGGCGCGCTCATTGGGCCCGGCACAAAGATGCGCTGGTCTATGCCGCGCCCCCCAGCGCGCTGTGGGCGGTGCGTCAGTGGAACTACCGCCGAAAAGGTGCGTTCACCCATTTTGTTTGGGATTTGACATGCGTCAAATAGGCGGCGGTCGTGGCGCCGCGCTGCCTGTGCTGACGGCTGCGGGCGCTGCAGTGATCGAGGGCCTCGCCGTGGGCTGCGCGCAAGGCCTGCACGGTGGCTTGCGCCTGCGCGCCGAAGCCCAGGCCAATGAACGGCTGCGACAGCGCGTCTTGCAGCACATTGCGCCGGCGCCCATCGTGCGCGATCTCGCCGGCTGCCTGGCCGCTGCAGCGGCCACCCGGTCCCCCCGGCAGGTTTGACCGTCCGCCGGCCATGAAGATCGTCCACACGATTCTCACGCCCAGCTTTGCCGGCAGCGAGCGCTATGCCGTGGAGCTGGCCAACGCCCAGGCGGCTGCCCACCGGGTGACCGTGGTGCTGCACCACGACGCCGCACAAGAGCGGCCCGATGCCATTGCGCACCGGCTGCATCCCGCCGTTGACCGGGTGTTGGTGGGTGGGTTCCCCATGCTGGCGGCCCTGCGCGCGCGCCAGCGCATCAATGCCCTGGCGCCAGACATCGTCCACGCGCACCTGAGCTGGGCCTGCAAGGCCGCAGCCGGTGCACGCAAAGCTGGCGCACGCATTGCCAGCCTGCACATCCACTACAAGCCGCAGCAGCATGCGCGGCTGGACGGCCTGATCGCCATCGCGCCCTGGCAACTGGCCGACGTGCCGGCCGACCACGGCGGCCTTTGCTGCCAGATCGACAACTGGACCTTGGCTGGCGACACCGACTGGACCGGCCGCGCGCAAATCCGCGCCGAACTGGGGCTGGATGCCGAGACGTTTCTGGTGGGCGCCCTGTGCCGCTGCGAGCACAGCAAGGGCCTGGACTTGCTGCTGCGGGCCTGGGATGCCTGTGCAGATGCGCCTGCGGGTGCCGCTGCCTGTGCCAGGCTCGCCATCGTCGGTGGCGGCCGCGATTGGGCGCGCCTTCGCCAGGCTGCGCCGCCGGAGGTCGTGATGCCCGGCTTCGTGGCGCAGCCGGCTGCCTGGATGGCTGCTTTTGACGCCCTGGTCAGCCCTGCGCGCGCCGAGCCGTTCGGCCTCAGCCTGCTGGAGGGCATGGCCAGCGGCCTGCCGCTGCTGGCCACCGCGTCAGCAGGCGCGCGCCACCTGGCGCCGCTGATCGGCCGCCCGCTGGTGCCGTTGGACGATGTCGCAGCGCTGGCTGCTGCGCTGCGCCTGCTGCTGCAGCAGCGACCGCCGCGCCAGAAGCGCGATCTGCAGGCGTTCTCGATCGACACCCGGCTTCCACAGATCGAGGCGTTCTATCTCCGCTGCCTGGCACACCGCAGGGCCACAGCAGGCGCGTAGCCCCTGCAGGCGGCCCTCAACGCCTGCTGCGCAGCATGTAGGCCGTGATGGCGGCCAGTTTGCCCAGCCGCCGCAACAGCCCCTCAGGCGCCGTCCAGGCCAGCCCGCAGTAGGCCCGCCAGTCTGACCACAGCGGGCGCGGCTTGGTCCGGAATTCGGACTTCGCCAGCGTCAGCAGCCGCGGCGATGCATCGATCTGTCGGCGGTAGTGGGCCAGCAGGCGTTCACGCCGGATCTCGTAACGCAGGCGCGCCGTGGCCGAGCGGTCCGCCAGAAGCGCATTGCGCCCATGTTCACGGTGACGCGCCAGCGCCTGGGCGAGGTAGAACTTGTGCCCGCCCAGCACGTCGGCGCCGTAGAACAGGCAATCATCGGGGCGGGTGCGCCACTGGCTGATCTGGTCATCCGGCAGCGCCAGGATGCGCTGGAACAACGCGCGCCGCACGGTGTTGCCCGATGTGGCCACGCCCTGCCAGCGCGGCGCAAAGCAGCCCAGCACCACCGACAAGCCCAGGTCGCGGTCATGGCGGTGGCGCCGCCGGTCCAGCATCAGGCCCTCACGCGCGCCAAACAGCGCCAGGTTGCAGTACACATAGTCCACGTCCGGCCGCGCCTGGTACACCTGGCCCAGGGTCTCGATGAAGTTGGGCAGCCACAGGTCATCGGAATCCAGCAGGGCGATGACATCGCCGCTGCAGTCGCGCAGGCCGCGCAGCCAGGCCGCCAGCTGGCCCGCGTTGGCCTGCGCGATGATGCGCACGCGTGCATCGCCATCAAAGCGGGCATGCAGGCGCGCCAGCGAGTCATCGGTCGAGCCGTCATCCACCACCACCACCTCCAGCGGGGGCACGGTTTGCTGCAGCGCCGAGTCCACGGCATCCACCACATGGTCCTGGTAGTTGTAGCTGCTGACGATGACGGAGAAGCTGGGTGGCAGGTTCATGGTGAATGTGGAACTTGGCGCGCCACCCACTCTTGCTCCGGCAGCGTCTGACGGGCAATGCGCGCTTGGCCGCCACGGCGATGGACGTTTTGGCTCATCTGGGGCCTCCATGCCTTGCCGCGCCCAGTCGATATTGCCGAAACAGGTTCTCAGCGCCGATCAAGTGTTTCCCCCTCCAGAAGGTGCGACGGCACCAATCGGCTGACAAGGGCGGAATTGCCGCGCATCTTGAGCACGACAACCTTGACAAATGGGAACCCAACTTGCACTAATTTATCCCAGCGATAGTAAGTATCGTTATCGGCGTGGATACTGTCAGTAAACTGCGGAAACAATGCCTCGAAACTCAGGCCACTGGCCGCCAATCTTTGGGTCAACTGCGTTTCATAAACAGCGATCACTTGATCCTTGGAAGGAAGGCAAACGATCCGCTGGAACACCTGACTCAGCGCCGCGCTGCGCAATGCACTGGTCTGAAAAACAAGAAAATAACTTTGCAAGTGCAGCAAAGTGGCCTTGCTTTGGGTCAGGCCAACAAAATCGGCACGCGATGCCCTGATGCGTTCGATCATCGTGTCGAAGGCGGCAGCATCCAGCGGCCCAACAATGCTGTCATTCACGAGGAACAGCCTTGTCCAGTTTTCCCGGTCTGTACAGAGGTGGTACAGATGCGCCCAAGCCGCAAAATCAAATCCAAAATTCTGGCGGATGAAGGCGCCGCTCAAGCGCTTCGCCAAGTCTGGGTTGATGGAAAAACTTGAATGCGGCAATTCGGTGTTGACGATCAGGACCACCTTGATCCCAGACCGCAGCAGATGCTCAATATGCCACCGAACATGGACCTTGAGCTCGCCGCGCACGGCAAACGTCACGAAAAAGCAGACATCGCCATTCATGGCCGGCACAAGTGGCTTGAGTGCCGTGATCTTCGCGTCAGTGACTGGGTGCGATTTCCAACCAACGCCGTCAACCAGTGACGAATACTGTTGCTGAACCTTTCGATACTCACGCCTGCGAACGAACGGCATGGCCGACTTCAAGTTTCTACGCCAAATGCGCAGGCGGTCGGCTGTTGAGATTGACATGGTGACATCATTTTACAAGCTCGCAAAAGCGAGTTCAGGCGCGCTGCGAAATTCATGCGGATCCCCGTGTCGCCAAAGCGACTCTCGCCGTTGCGGGTGCAGATGGTCACCGCAGAGGGCACATCGCCCGGTGGCGCTGGCCGCCACGCAACACGGGCCGCCCATGCCGGCGTTGATAATGCCGGCGTGACGCCTTCCCACCCCCTGCAGGCACCGCGCCTGATCGCCCTGCACGACCACCTGCTGGCCCAGCCCGGCTGGCCTGCCGATTCAACGCCGCAGGATGCCGACACCCTGTGGTGTTGGGTGCAGACCAACCACCGCTGCAACAGCCTGCTGTGGGCCGAGGAAGACCTGGCCCGCCGCACCACTGTGGGTGCCGAGGCCATCGCCGCCAACAAGCGCGCCATCGACGGCCACAACCAGGCACGCAACGACGCCACCGAGCGCATCGACGAGTTGCTGCTGGTCGGCCTGGGCTTGGTCGATGCGGCCACCGCCGCCACCGACACACCGGTGTCCACCGCGCCCCCCGGCGCCCGGCTCAACAGCGAGACCGCCGGCAGCATGGTCGACCGCCTCAGCATCCTGGCGCTGAAGGTGCACGCCATGCGCCAGCAATGCGCCCGCACCGATGCCGACGCGGCCCACATCGCCGCCAGCCAGGGCAAGCTGGCCCGGCTGGAGCAGCAGCGCGCCGACCTGGGCGGCTGCCTGGACGCCATGCTGGGCGACGCCCGGGCCGGCCGGGCCTACTTCAAGGTCTACCGCCAGTTCAAGATGTACAACGACCCGCGCTTCAACCCCGCGCTGGTGGCTGAACAGCAGGCGCGCCAGGGCCGCTGAATGCGGGTGCTGGTCGTCAAGACCTCGTCGATGGGCGACGTGGTGCATGCCTTGCCGGCCATCAGCGACATGCACCGCCAGGTGCCCGGGCTGCAGGTGGACTGGCTGGTGGAGCAGGCCTTTGCGGCCATCCCGGCGCTGCACCCCGGCGTGGCGCGGGTGTTGCCACTGGCCTGGCGCAAGTGGCGCAAGAGTTTGTGGCGGGCCGACACCCGGGCGGCCATCGCCGCGCTGCGGCGCGATCTGCAACTGGAACCCTATGACCTGGTGCTCGACCTGCAGGGCCTGCTCAAGAGCGTGCTGTGGGGCGCCCAGGCGCGTGGCCCGCTGGTGGGCTATGACCGCGCCAGCATCCGCGAGCCGGCGGCAGCCTGGTTCTACCGCCGCAGCGCCGCCGTGCCGCGCCAGCTGCAGGCGGTGGCGCGCAACCGGGCCCTGGCCGCTGCGCACCTGGGTTATGCCTTGCCGGCGGGTGCGCCGGATTTCGGCATCCGCGCACCGGCTGGTCCCTGGTCAGTGGACGGCCCCAGCGCCGTGCTGGTGCCCTGCGCCAGCCGGCCCGAGAAGCTGTGGCCCGAGCCGCACTGGATCGCCCTGGGCCAGCGCCTGCAGCAGGCCGGCCTGGTGCCGGTGCTGGTATGGGGCAATGAAGAAGAACGCGCCCGCGCCGAGCGCATCGCCGCCGGCTGTGGCGGTGCCGTGCCGCCGTTCCTGACGGTGGCCGGCATGGCGGCGGTGCTGGGCCAGGCGCGCTGCGTGGTCGGGCTGGACACCGGCTTCTCGCACCTGGCGGCGGCCTTCGGCGCGCCCACCATCGGCATCTACTGCGACCACGATCCCGGCCTGGCCGGCATCACCGGCCCGGGCCCGGTGGCCAGCTTCGGCGGCAAGGGCCAGCGGCCGGGGCTGGACGTGGTGATGGCCCAGCTGGAAGTGCACCTGGCCGCGCTGCGCTGAGCGGCGCGCAACCGTTCAGGCCAGCGCGTCCCAGGCCACCGGCGTGTGCAGGCCGATGTCGCGTGCCGCCCGCCTGCCGACCACGGCGTCCCAGTGCTTGGGCGCCAGCCCGTAGCCCGGCCGCACGCTGCGCACCGCGTCGGCGGTGATGGTGTCGCCGGCGCGCAGCGGCTTGACGAAGTACAGCGAGCGGCGGAACTGCGCATTGCCGATCTCGCTGCTCTTGCGGCCGTAGTCCACCCGCCCCAGCGCCGACCAGGCGGTGTGCGCGCCCTGGCACAGCTGGGCCAACTCGGCCGGCTGCAGACTGAAGCTGTCATCCGGCCCGCCGCCCGAGCGGTCGAGCGTGAAGTGCTTTTCGATCAGCGCCGCGCCCAGCGCCACGGCGGCAATCGCCGTGGTGTTGTCCAGCGTGTGGTCCGACAAGCCCGTGACCACGCCAAAGCGGCTGATCATGTCGGTGAGGGTGCGCAGGTTGTAGTCGGCCGCCGGGGCCGGGTAGCCGCTGACGCAGTGCAGCAGTGCCAGCTGCCTGCAGCCGGCGCTGCGCGCGGCGTCCACGGCTTCGGCGATCTCGTTGGCATCTGCCATGCCGGTGGAGATGATCATCGGCTTGCCGGTGCTGGCCGCATACCGGATCAGCGGCAGGTCCACCGCCTCGAAGCTGGCGATCTTGTAGGCGGGCGCGCCCAGGTCTTCCAGCAGGTCGATTGCCGTGGCATCGAACGGCGAGCTGAAGATGGTGATGCCGATCTGGCGCGCATGGGCAAACAGGGTGGCATGCCAGTCCCAGGGCATGTGGGCTTGCTGGTACAGGTCATAGAGCCGCCGGCCATGCCACAGGCCACCCTCGATGACGAAGCCATCGCCATCGCTGTCCAGGGTGATGGTGTCGGGTCGGTAGGTCTGCAGCTTGACCGCATCGGCGCCGGCGGCCTTGGCCGCATCGACGATGGCCAGCGCGGTGGCCAGGCTGCCGTTGTGGTTGGCCGAGAGTTCGGCGATGACATACGGCGGCGCATCGGCGGCGATGCGCCGGCCGGCGATGGTGATGGCGGGCGGTGTCGGGTGCGGTGGCATGGTCATGGGGTGGGCTCCTGCACGGGGCCGGGCCAGTCGGCGCGCAGCAACCCGAAGCAATGGACATCATGGTGGTGGGCCCCGCCGGGGCCGCCGCTGCAGTGCTGCTGGCGCAGCACCTCTTCTTCGGCAAAGCCCAGCCGGCGGTGGAAGGCCAGCGACGCGGTGTTGACGGCCAGCACCCGGCCGCACACCTTGTGCAATTGCTCGGTGCCGAAGGCCCGCGCCAGCGCCGCCTGGCCCAGCGCCCGGCCGGTGCCTTTGGGCGCACCGGGTGCCGCGTAGAAGCCCCAATCAGCCACGCCGCCCGGGGCCACGCCTCTGAAGTGCACGAAGCCCATCGGCTGGCCGCCGCGCCGCAACAGCCACAGCCGCCGCGTGGGGTCGGCCTGCTGGCGGGCAAACCAGTGCTGGTGTTCGGCCGCGGTGATCTCGTGCGTGCTGAACATGTGCTGCCGCACACCAGGGTGGTTGCGCCAGGCCCGCACCGTGGCCAGATCGTCTGCGTGCAGGGGCTGCAGGGTGTCGTCGGTGGCCATGCCTCAGCTCTGGTGCAGGGTGAGTAGCGCGTCGGCCACGCGCGCCGCACCCTGGCCGTCGGTGATGGCGGCTGCAGCGGCTGACATCGCCGGCAGCCGGCCCGGCTCGGCCAGTTGCCGCAGCGCTGCGGGCAGGCGTTCAGCCAGGCCGGTGGCGCCGCCGAGCGACAGCGCCGCGCCGGCCGCGTGCAACGCCTGCGTGCCCGGACGCTGGTTGTCGGCCAGCACCACCAGCAGGCTGGGCAGACCCAGGCAGCAGCGCTCCCAGGCGCTGCCGCCGGCCGCGCCGATGGCGATGTCGGCGTCCGCCAGCGGACCCGCCATGTCGGCCACATCGACCAGCAGGCGGGTGGCGAAAGGCAAACCGGGCAGC
This sequence comes from Aquabacterium sp., assembly GCA_029865965.1. Taxonomy (GTDB): domain Bacteria; phylum Pseudomonadota; class Gammaproteobacteria; order Burkholderiales; family Burkholderiaceae_C; genus Pseudaquabacterium. The sequence goes on along the minus strand of JARXAJ010000272.1, from coordinate 19,320 downwards.
AGGGCCAGGATGGACGGGCGGCTAAGGGCCAGTGCGCCCAGCACCACCGTCACCAGGGCGTCGGGCGGCAAGGGGCAGGCTGCCAGGGCCTGCAGGCAGCGCAGCGTGCCCTGGTGCGGGTCGGCGCCGCCCAGGCTGACCAGCAACTGGCGCCAGCCGCCGCTGGCGCGGCGTGCCAGGCTGGCGGCGCGTTCTGCGGCGAACTCGGGCCGCAGCAGCGTGAACTGCGGGCCGACCAGCCGCACCGCAGCGGCGGGCAGCAGGGCGGTGTAGTCGCTGGCTGCGCGGCCCAGGTTCTGGTTAAGCAGCAGGTCGACATCGTGCGCGCGGTCGGCCAGGTCGTCGATGGCGCCCAGGTGGCGGCAGGCCGGCCGCAATGCCTGCTGCCAGGCCGCGCCCAGGCCGTAATGGTCGACCAGCAGCAGGTCACAGCCGGCGCCGCCCCAGGCCTCGGCCAGCGCAGCGCGGCTGTGCAGGGCGTCCTGCTCGGGCGACAGCGCGTCGCCCAGCAAGGTCAGGCCATGGCCATCGGCCGTGATGCGGCTGCCCAGGTTGCCCGCGCCGCCACGGCAGACAAAGTGCACCAGGGCGCCGCGCTCGCGCAGTGCCGCCGCCAGCGTCAGGCAGCGCATCACATGGCCGCTGCCCAGCACCGGGCCTGCATCGGCACGCATGGCCACGCGCAGCGGCCCGGTCATGTGCTGCCGGCGCCCGGCTGCATGGCCCGCCACATCCACTCGGCGCGTTCCCAGTCCTCGGCCGTGTCGATGTCCTGCACCCGGTGGCGGGGCAGTTGCACCGGCACGGCATCGGGCGAGAAGATGCGCAGCCCCTGCAGCCAGGCGCCGGCCTGGCCCCAGTAGAACTGGCCGGCGTCGTGGAAGGCTTCTTCCAGGTCCTGGCTGCGGGTGTTGAACTGCGACGGGTCGACCATCGCCACCCGGCCATCGGCCGTCAGGCGAATGGCCCGCTGGATCGGGAAGGCATAGCTGGTGACCGAGAAGGCATAGTGCGCACCGGTGGATTCCAGCAGCGCCAGCCCGCGCTGCAGATCGGCTGCCTGCACGAAGGGCGCGGTGGCGTACAGGCAGCACACCTGCTGCGGCGCCAGGCCAGCGTCCAGATGCCATTGCACCGCATGCGCCACCACAGCGATGGTGCCGGTGTGGTCGTCGGACAGTTCGGGCGGCCGCATGAAGGGCACGCTGGCGCCTGCGGCCTGTGCCACAGCGGCGATCTCGGCATCGTCGGTGGAGACGATGACCCGGTCGAAGCAGCCGCTCTTGAGCGCCGTGTCGATCGACCAGGCCACCATCGGCCGGCCGGCGAAGGGGCGGATGTTCTTGCGCGGGATGCGCTTGCTGCCACCGCGGGCGGGGATGACGGCCAGGCGCATGGTGGGCCCGCGTCGCTCAGCGCAGCAACTGCCGCAGTGCGGCGATCACCGCGCCCTGCTGCGCGTTGGTCAGCGTGGGGAACATCGGCAGCGACAGCGCCTGCGCATAGTAGGCCTCGGCCGCCGGAAACTGCCCCGGCGCAAAGCCCAGGCGGCGGTAGTGCGGCTGGGTGTGCACCGGGATGTAATGCACGTTGACGCCGATGCCGGCCGAGCGCAGGCCGTCGAACAGTTGGCGGCGGTTGAGCGGGCTGCGCGCCGGGTCGACCTGCACCGGGTAGAGGTGCAGTGCCGACTGCGCGTCGGGGCTCTGCCAGGGCGTGACCAGTGGCAGGCCGGCCAGCGCGCTGTCATAGTGCCGGGCGATCTGGTGGCGCCTGGCCACCGATTGGTCGAGCTGCGCCAGCTGCGACCAGCCCAGCGCCGCCTGCAGGTCGGTCAGGCGGTAATTCAGGCCCAGTTCCACCTGCTCATACACCCAGGGCCCCTCGGGCACGGTGTCCATGCAGGCCGGGTCGCGGGTGATGCCATGGCTGCGCAGGCGCGCCAGCCGGGCGGCCAGCGTGGCATCGTTGGTCATCACCATGCCGCCTTCGGCCGTGGTGATGATCTTCACCGGGTGGAAGCTGAACACGGTGAGGTCGCTGAACCGGCAGTTGCCCACCGGTTGGCCCAGGTAGCTGCCGCCCACGGCGTGGGACGCATCCTCGATGATGCGAAAGCCATAGCGCCGGGCCAGCGCATGGATGGCCTGCATGTCGCAGCTTTGCCCGGCAAAGTGCACCGGCACCACCACCTTGGGCAGGGTGCCGCTGGCCTCGGCAGCCTGCAGCTTGGCGGCCAGTGCCGGCACGCTGATGTTGAGGGACAGCGGATCGATGTCGACGAAATCCACCGTGGCGCCGCAAGACAGGCCGCAGTTGGCCGACGCCACGAAGGTGTTGGGGCTGGTCCAGAGCCTGTCGCCCGGGCCCAGGCCCAGCGCCAGGCAGGCGATGTGCAGGCCGGCGGTGGCGTTGCACACCGCCACGCCGTGTGCCGCACCCACGCGGGCGGCCAGCGCCTGCTCGAAGCGTGGCACGGCCGGGCCCTGGGTGATGCAGTCACTGCGCAGCACGGCCAGCACTGCGGCCTCGTCGTCGGCGGTGATGTGCTGGCGGCCGTAGGGGATCATGCGACAAGGGCTCCGGTGGTCGGGCTGGCAGCCGGCCAGGGTTGGTCGGCGCAGCGGCATGGCCTGTGCAGTGTCCGGGTGTTGATGGCCTGGCAATGCGCGGAACTGCGTGCCATCCGGGGGCCAGTCTCGCCGCTGGGGCGCAGGCAGCGGCGCTCAGTCTTCTTCGATGTGGCGCGGTGGAAAGCTGTCCCAGCCCAGGCAGCCCGGGCATTGCCAGAAGAAGCGCTGGGCTTCGAAGCCGCAGGCCGCGCAGCGGTAGCGCTGGCCGGCGCGGGCGGCGCGGGCCACGGCGTCGCGCACGCTCTGGCGCGCGCTGTCGGGCCAGTCGGCACGCGGGGTGTCCAGCAGTTCCAGCGCAGCCGACAGGCTGGGCTGCTCGCGCAGCAGGTCCATCAGCCAGGGCGACACACCGGGGCGGGTGCCGTCCAGCGTGGACAAGGCCCGCAGCACGTCGATGCCTGGCGCCTGCCGGAACAGCGCTGCCAGGGTGCTGCGTGCGGCATCGGCCTGGCCGGCGGCCAGCGCGCAGGCGGCGTAGTCGCCGGCCAGGCGGCCAAAGGCCTCGGGGTTGCGCTGGCGCAGGCTGTCCCACACCGCCAGCGCAGCGGCATGGGCGCCGGCCTTGGCCAGGCGCTGGGCCCGCTGCACCGCTGGCCGGGCCGATTGCGGCGCCAGGGCCTGGGCCTTGTCGAGCAGGGCTGTGGCGGTGGCATCGTCGCCCCGGGCATCGGCTTCCAGCGCCAGCTCGCACTGGTAATGCGCCAGCCGGTTGCTGAAGGATCCGGTGCCGCTTTTCTCCAGCTGCGTGGCCACATCGGCTGCGGCATGCCAGTCGCGTGAGCGTTCGGCCAGCGACAGCAGGGCCAGCCGGGCCTCGGTCTCGAACGGCGTGCCGGTCAGGGCACGGAAGGCGTCTTCGGCACGGTCGAACAGACCGGCCTTCATGAAGTCTTGTGCCAGCGCATGCTGGGCCCGCTCACGGTCGCCCGGGCTCAGGTCGGCGCGCTGCAGCAGGTGCTGGTGCACCCGCACGGCACGTTCAAATTCGCCCCGGCGGCGGAACAGGTTGCCCAGCGCAAAGTGCAGCTCGCTGGTGTCCGGGTCATGCTGCACCGCTTCGACAAAGGCGTCGATGGCCTTGTCGGTCTGCTCATTGAGCAGCAGGTTCAGGCCCTTGAAGTAGGCCTTGGGTGCCTGGCGGTCGCTGCGCCGCCACTGCCGCAGGTCGAAGCGCGACGCCGCCCAGCCCAGCAGGAAGGCTGCAGGCAGCCCCACCAGCAGGCCCAGCAGCAGCCCGGGCGTGTCGAAGTCCATGGTCTACAGGCCTTCGCGCGGAGGGTGCTCGGGGCCGGGTTCGCTGATCGCCTGGGGCACGGTGTCGGGCGCGGTGCGCTGCGGTGGCGCGGGCGGCGGCGCATGACGGCGCGCCACCCGGCGGTGGCGCCACCAGGCCGGCACCATGGCCAACACGCCGATGGCGGCACCGGCTGCAAAGGCGGCCAGCACCACGATCACCATCGGCGCTGTCCACTGCGCACCGAAGAACCAGTGCACCACCACGGGCTGTTCATTGTTCAGCGCAAAGGCGAACAGGGTGAAGAAGATGAACAGCCGGAAGGCCCAGAGAAAGACACGCATGGCAACCCCATTCTAAGGACGGCGGCACCGTGCGCCCCCGCCAGGCAGCGCCCATGAAAAAGGGCCCCGAAGGGCCCTGGTCGTGCAAGCGTGTGGGTCAGGCGGCTGGCGGCTCGTCCAGCACCGGCAGGCGTTCGTCAACCGACTCGCGCAGCGCCTTGCCAGGCTTGAAATGGGGCACCAGCTTTTCAGGGATGGTGACCTTCTCGCCGCTGCGCGGGTTGCGCCCCAGCCGAGGCGGGCGGCGGTTGATCGAGAAGCTGCCGAAACCACGGATCTCGATGCGGTGGCCACGCGCCAGGGCGTCGCTCATCGCATCCAGGATGGTCTTGACCGCGAACTCGGTGTCGCGCTGCGTCAGCTGGGTGAAGCGTTCAGCCAGCTTGTTCACCAGATCACTACGGGTCATGTCGATGGCTGTACTGCAGGACAAGGCGAGCGGCTGCCCGACAGAAGCCCGCTGCCCGCAGGCAGCGGGGCATCCACTTACTCGCGGTTGCTGTCGAGCTTGGCGCGCAGCAGGGCACCCAGGCTGGTGGTGCCGGCGTTCTCACGCTCGCTCACCTGCGACAGGCGCTGCATCTGCTCTTGCTGGTCGGCGGCGTCCTTGGCCTTGATCGACAGCTGGATCGAACGGGCCTTGCGGTCCACGTTGATGATCATCACGCTGACTTCGTCGCCTTCCTTGAGCATGTTGCGCGCATCTTCCACGCGGTCGCGGCTCAGCTCGCTGGCGCGCAGGTAGCCGGTCACGTCGTCGTTGAGCTGGATCTCGGCGCCACGCGGGTCGACGGTCTTGACCTTGCCTGTGACCAGCGCACCACGGTCGTTGACCGAGGTGTAGTTGGCGAACGGGTCGCCGTCGAGCTGCTTGATGCCCAGGCTGATGCGCTCGCGCTCCACGTCGATGGCCAGCACGATGGCTTCGACTTCCTGGCCCTTCTTGAAGTTGCGCACGGCGGCTTCGCCGGTCTCGTGCCAGGACAGGTCGGACAGGTGCACCAGGCCGTCGATGCCCTGGGCCAGGCCCACGAACACGCCGAAGTCGGTGATCGACTTGATCGGGCCCTTGACCCGGTCGCCGCGGTGCACGTTGCCGCTGAACTCTTCCCAGGGGTTGGCCTTGCACTGCTTCATGCCCAGGCTGATGCGGCGCTTGTCCTCATCGATCTCCAGGACCATGACTTCGACCTCGTCGCCCAGGGTGACGATCTTGGCCGGGGCCACGTTCTTGTTGGTCCAGTCCATCTCGGAGACGTGCACCAGGCCTTCGATGCCGGGCTCGATCTCGACGAACGCGCCGTAGTCGGCAATGTTGGTGACCTTGCCGAACAGGCGGGTGTTGCTCGGGTAGCGGCGCGACACGCCGTGCCACGGGTCGTCACCCAGCTGCTTGATGCCCAGGCTGACGCGGTTCTTCTCGGCGTCGAACTTCAGCACCTTGGCCGACAGCTCTTGACCGACCGTCACCACTTCGCTGGGGTGACGGACACGGCGCCAGGCCATGTCGGTGATGTGCAGCAGGCCGTCGATGCCGCCCAGGTCGACGAACGCACCGTATTCGGTGATGTTCTTGACCACGCCGTGCACGATGGCGCCTTCGGTCAGGGTTTCGAGCAGCTTGGCGCGCTCTTCGCCCATGCTGGCTTCGACAACGGCGCGGCGGCTCAGCACCACGTTGTTGCGCTTGCGGTCGAGTTTGATGACCTTGAACTCGAGCGTCTTGCCTTCGTACGGACTCAGGTCCTTGACCGGACGGGTGTCGATCAACGACCCCGGCAGGAAGGCGCGGATGCCGTTGACCAGCACGGTCAGGCCGCCCTTGACCTTGCCGCTGACGGTGCCGGTGACGAAGTCGCCGGAGTCGAGCGCGGTTTCCAGGCTCAGCCACGAGGCCAGGCGCTTGGCCTTGTCGCGCGACAGGATGGTGTCGCCGTAACCGTTCTCGATGGCGTCGATGGCCACAGAGACAAAGTCACCCACCTCGACTTCCAACTCGCCCTGGTCGTTCTTGAATTCTTCGATGGGGACGTACGCCTCGCTCTTCAAGCCGGCGTTCACCACCACATGGCTGTGCTCGATGCGCACCACTTCGGCAGAGATGACCTCGCCCGCACGCATGTCGTTCTTCTTGAGCGACTCTTCGAACATCGCAGCAAAGCTGTCGATCGCAAAGGGGCTGTCGGGGATGTGGTCGAGGGATTGGGTCTGGGCCATTGAGGGGTTCCTTGGTGCCGGCGAAAGCCAAGTGATGGAGTAGGGCCGGCGGGTGCTGCAACAGGGCGTTGCGGTTGGGTGGAACAACACCGGCAACCCCGAGGGCCTGACGGCCACGGCGGGAGGGACTGCCGGAACGGGTGCCCGCCTTGCGGCTGGCGCTTTGCTGCGGGTTTTGTTGCAGACCTTGTCTAGCCGGGTTGGCCGGGCAGTGCCTGAAACGGTTGCCGCTGCCCCCACCAAGCCAGAACCTGATCGACCGATTGCGCGATCGTCAGGCCCGAGTTGTCGAGCAGCAGGGCATCTTCAGCAGCCTTCAAAGGCGCGACGGCGCGGTTTCTGTCCCGCTCGTCGCGTGCCTCCAAGTCTGCACGAAGGTCGGTGAGTGTAGCTGGAATTCCCTTTGAAATCAATTGCTTATACCGCCGCTCGGCGCGCATGGCCGGGCTGGCGGTGAGAAACACCTTCAGCGGCGCGCCCGGGAAGATCACCGTGCCCATGTCGCGTCCATCGCACACCAGGCCCGGCAGGCGCCTCAAGCCCAGTTGCAGCGCCTGCAAGGCACCGCGCACGGCAGGGTGGGCCGAGATGCGCGAGGCCATGGCACCGGCCTGCTCCTGGCGCAAGTCGGCGGCCACGTCCACGCCGTCGAGCAGCACCAACGCACCATCGAAGCGCAGGTTCAGTGATGCGGCCACCCGCGCCACGCCCGCCTCGTCGTCGCTGTCCACGCCCTGGCGCTGGGCGGCCAGGCCGGTGGCGCGGTACAGCAGGCCCGAATCCAGCTGGTGCCAGCCCAGGCGCTGGGCGATGCTGGCCGCCAGCGTGCCCTTGCCCGACGCAGTGGGCCCGTCGATGGTGATCACCGGGATGTCGGCCGCGGCTGCCTGGGCCACGCCGAACAGCACCGGGAAGTAGTCAGGGAAGGTCTTGGCCACGCAGCCGGGGTCGAGGATGCGCACCGGCACTTCGGTGCCGGGCGTGGCCACCAGCGGGTTGAAGGCGGCCAGCGACAGGCACATGGCGATGCGGTGGTCGTCGTAGGTGTGGATCACGCCGGGGCGCCAGGCGCCGGGCGCCGGCGCGGTGACGGCGATGCTGTCGGCGCCTTCTTCGACGGTGGCGCCCAGCTTGCGCAGTTCAGCCGCCATCGCGGCGATGCGGTCGGTCTCCTTCACCCGCCAGCTGGCGATGTTGGTCAGCCGCGTTGTGCCCTCGGCATACAGCGCCATGACCGCCAGCGTCATCGCCGCGTCGGGGATGTGGTTGCAGTCCAGCGTGATGGCGCGCAGCGGCCAGGCGCCGCGGCGCACCGTCAGCCGGCCCGGGCCGCCCTGCACGTCGGCGCCCATGGCCTGCGCGGCCTCGACGAAGCGGATGTCGCCCTGGATCGCGTCCAGCCCCAGGCCTTCGATCACCACCGGCGCCGACGTGGCGGCAATGGCACCCAGCGCGATGAAGTACGACGCCGACGAGGCATCGGCCTCGACGTGGATGTCGCCCGGCGTGCGGTAGGCGCTGCCGGCGGGGATGGTGAATCTGGCGAAACCTTGGCGTTGCACCGCAATGCCGAAGCGCGCCAGCAGGTTCAGCGTGATCTCGACATAGGGCTTGCTGATCAGTTCGCCATCCACCGCAATCACCACCGGCCCATCGGCCGACGCCAGCGGCAGGGCCAGCAGCAGGGCGGTGAGGAATTGGCTGGACACATCGCCGCGCACGCGGATCTCGCGCTGCGTGTGCAGGCTGCCGCCGGCCGTGCCGTGCAGCAGCAGCGGCGGGTAGCCGGGCGTGCCCAGAGCGTCGACACCGCAGCCCAGCTGGCGCAGGGCATCGACCAGGTCGCCGATCGGCCGCTCATGCATGCGCGGCACGCCGCTGAGGGTGAAGCGCCCGCCCTGCCGGGCGGCCAGCACCGCCAGCGCGGCGGTCAGTGGCCGCATGGCCGTGCCGGCGTTGCCAAGGAACAGGGCAGCCTCAAATACCCGCAATTGCCCGCCCAGGCCGGTGACGGCCAGCGCGCCATCGGCCCGGCGGTCCAGCGTGCAACCCAGGGCCTGCAGCGCGGCCAACATCACCCGAGTGTCATCACTGTCGAGCAGATCATGCACAACGGTGGTGCCGGCGCTCAGGCCGGCCAGCAGCAACACGCGGTTGGAGATGCTCTTGCTGCCGGGCAGGCGCACGCTGCCGGCTGCGCCGCGCAATGGCGGCAGATCAATGTGGGAGAGGGTCATCTTTTGCCGGACATCTGCCAGGCGGCACGGGCTTCGCTGGCGCTGCGGACCATGTCCTCCAGCGCCTGGGCGTTGCCGGCCAGCATGGCGTGCTCCAGCGCGTCCAGCGCAATCCGGAAGCGCTGGCTCTGCTTGAGCACCTCTTCGCGGTTGGCCAGCAGGATGTCGCGCCACACTGCCGGGTCGCTGGCGGCGATGCGGGTGAAGTCGCGGAAGCCGGGGCCGGCCAGCGACAGGAAGTCTCGCCCGGCCGGCTGGCCGGCGATGGCCGAGAAGCAGGCAAACGCCAGCAGATGCGGCAGGTGGCTGACGGCTGCAAATGCCGCGTCGTGGTTTTCAGGGGTCATGCGCAGCACCTGCGCGCCGATGGCCGTCCACACGTCGGTGGCTTTCTGCAGCAGCTCGGGCTGGGTCTGCGCCAGCGGGGTCAGGATGACCTGGCGGCCGGTGTAGAGCGTGGCGTCGGCATGGGCCACGCCCGACTGCTCGCTGCCGGCGATGGGGTGGGCCGGCACGAAATGGGTGATCTGGTTCTTGTCGCGCAGCACCCGGCGGGCGGTGTCGACCACATCGCGCTTGGTCGAGCCCACGTCCATCACCAGCATGCCGTCACGGATGCCGGCGCGGATGGCGTTGAAGGTGGCCTCGGTGGCGGCCACCGGCACCGAGATCAGCACGATGTCCGACCCTGCCACCGCCCGCAGCGCGGATTCAGCCGCCACGTCGATCACGCCCAGGCGCTTGGCCAACTCGGTGGTGGTGGGCGACTTGCTGTAGCCCACCACCTGCTGCACCAGGCCGGCGCGCTTGAGCGCCAGGGCGAATGATCCGCCCATCAGGCCACAGCCGATGATGCCCAATTGCTGGAACATGTCAAAAGCTCCAGCGCGCCTGGCGCACAAGCGGTCGCCAGGCCACGGCCGCAACAAGCGGCAGCCGCGGATCCGGCTTTGCCGGGCCGCTGGGTGCGCCCCCCTGGGGGGGAGCGCCGAAGGCGCTGCGGGGGGGGGCCATCAGTGCACGTCGATGGGGTAAGTGCCCAGCACCTTGAAGAAGGCGCAGGCCTCGCGCAGCGCGCGCAGCGCGGTGCCCACATGCCGCTCGTCGGGGTGGCCGGCGATGTCGATGTAGAAGTAGTACTCCCACTGACCTGACCGTGCCGGCCGCGATTCAAAGCGCGTCATCGACACGCCATGCTCCTTCAGCGGCACCAGCAGGTCGTGCACCGCACCGGGCTTGTTGGCCACGCTGACGATCAGGCTGGTGCAGTCATGGCCCGACGGCTTGGGTGCCGGGTGCCGCTCAGGGAGGGTGAGGATGGCGAAGCGGGTGCGGTTGTGGGCGTCGTCCTGGATCGCCGGGGCCAGCGTGTGCAGGCCGAATTCAGATGCCGCGCGTGCACTGGCGATCGCCGCCAGGCTCGGGTCCAGCCCGGCCAGACGCGCGCCTTCGGCATTGCTGGACACCGGCCGGCGCTCCACATCGGGCAGGTGGTGGCTCAGCCAGCCGTGGCACTGGGCCAGCGCCTGCGGGTGGGCGCACACCGCCGTGATGCCGTTCATGCCGGTGGCCTTGCGCAAAAGGTTGTGGCGCACGATCAGGCTGGTCTCGCCAATGATGAACAGCGGCGTGGTCAGGAACAGGTCGAGCGACCGGGCCACCACGCCTTCGGTGCTGTTTTCCACCGGCACCACGCCGAAGTCGGCCGCACCGGCAGTGGTGGTGCGGAACACCTCGTCGAAGCTGGCACAAGGCACCCGCGCGATCGAGCTGCCAAAAAAGCCCAGGGCCGCTTCTTCGCTGAAGGTGCCGGCCGGCCCCAGGTAGGCCACCCGGGTGGGGGCTTCCAGTGCACGGCTGGCCGACATGATCTCGCGCCAGATCGGCGCCACGCTGTCGTTCTTCAGCGGGCCGGTGTTGACGGCCTTCAGGCCGTCGATCACCTGGGCCTCGCGCTCGGGGCGGAACACCGGCGAGCCTTCATGCTTCTTCAGCTCGCCCACTTCCACCACCACCTGCATGCGGCGGTTCAGCAGGGCCAGAAGTTCACGGTCGAGCGCGTCGATGCGCTGGCGCAGGGCCAGCAGGGCCGGGTTGCTGCTGCTGTCAGCGGGCAGCTTGGGGTGGGCAGGGTCAACCATGGCGCTGGGCAAAGTCCTTCAGGTAGGCCACCAAGGCCTGCACGCCTTCCATCGGCATGGCGTTGTAGATCGAGGCGCGCATGCCGCCCACCGTCTTGTGGCCCTTCAGCTGCAGCAAGCCGCGCTGTTCGGCGCCGGCCAGGAAGGCCTCATTCAGGCGGTCGTCGTGCAGGAAGAACGGCACGTTCATGCGCGATCGGCCGGCGCCCGCCACCCGGTTGCTGTAGAAGCCCGAGGCGTCGAGATAGCCATACAGCAAGTCGGCCTTGGCGATGTTGCGGGCTTCCATGGCCGCCACGCCACCCTGGGCCTTCAGCCACTGGAACACCAGGCCGGCAATGTAGATCGCATAGGTGGGCGGGGTGTTGAACATCGACCCGTTGTCGGCCACTGTCTGGTAGTTGAAGGCACTGGGGCAGATCGGCAGGGCCTGGCCCAGCAGTTCGTCGCGCACGACCACCAGGGTCAGCCCGGCCGGGCCGATGTTCTTCTGCGCCCCGGCAAAGGCCAGACCCACCCGCTGCCAGTCGATCGGCCGCGACAGGATGTGCGACGAGCAATCGATCACCAGCGGCGCGTCGCAGCCCAGCGCGGCCAGGTCGGGCAGCTGCTGGTACTCCACGCCGTGGATGGTCTCGTTGCTGCACAGGTGCACATAGCTGGCGCCGCTGCGCAATTGCCAGCTGGCGGGTGCCGGCAGGCTGGTATGGCCGTCGGCAGCGTTGCTGGCAGCCACAGCCACATCGGCATAGCGCCGGGCTTCGGCCGCCGACTTCTCGGACCAGGCGCCGCTGACGACAACGTCCACCTTGCCCCCGCGCGACAGGTTCAGCGGCACGATGGCGTTTTCGCCCAGCCCGCCGCCCTGCATGAACAGGATGCGGAAGTGCGCCGGCACGGCCAGCAGGTCGCGCAGATCGGCCTCGGCCTGCGCACAGATGCTGATGAACTCGCGGCCGCGGTGGCTCATCTCCATCACGCCCATGCCGCTGCCATGCCAGTCCAGCATTTCGGCGGCGGCCTGGGCCAGCACCGGCTCAGGCAGCACCGCCGGACCGGCGGAGAAGTTGTAGGGGCGCATGCCCGGGGCTCCTGGCGGTGGTGGGCTGACGGTGCCGGGCTTACTTCTTGGCGGGGGCCGAAGCCTTGGGTGCCGCGGGCTTGGCAGTGCCGGCGGCAGCGGGCTCGCCCACCGCTGCGCGCAGCTTGTTGCCGAGCACGCCTTCCAGCGCCTTCAGCTTGGGCTCGACCTGCGGGCGGGTCTCCGCCACCAGCTTCTGGCCCAGTGCCTGCTGCAGCTCACTCGAGACCTGCTGGTACTTCTTGCTGACCGGCGATTCCAGCCAGCCGATCAGCACCTTCAGCTCGTCCTCACTGAACGTCTCTTCCAGCGCGGTGCCGATGGTCGACGGCGCGTTCTTCACCGCGCTGGCGCGCAGGATCGGCGCCACGTCGTCGAAGAACTTCTTCACTTCGGCCTGCAGCTCGGCGCCCAGGGCCTCGCGCTTGTCGGCTGGCACGCGGGCCATGGCCTGCCCGGCCACCTGCAGCACTTGGGTGGCCGTCTGGTTGGCCAGGGCGCTGCCGATGCCTTCAATGCCGGCCTGCTGCAGCGTCAACACCTTCTGCACCATGTCCTTCTTGGCCGGCGACACGGCGCCCTGCGCCATGGCGGCAGCTGCCACGGTGGAAAGCAGGGCGGCGCAGGCCAGGCGGGTGAGCAATTTCATGGGGTGTCCAGGTTGGGGGAGTCGTGGGTCGGTTCGTCGGGCGTGCCGTCGGCCGGGTTGGCGTCGTCGTCACCGGCTGTGTCCACGTTGGCATCGTTTTCGACGATGCGCTGCAGGCCCGACAGCTTGCTGCCGTCGTCCAGCGCGATCAGGGTGACGCCTTGTGTGGCGCGGCCCAGCTCGCGGATCTCGCTGACGCGGGTGCGCACCAGCACGCCGCGGTCGGTGATCAACATGATCTCGTCGGCCGGCCGCACCAGGGTGGCGGCCACCACGCGGCCGTTGCGCTCGGTTTGCTGGATGGCGATCATGCCCTTGGTGCCGCGGCCGTGGCGGGTGTATTCCAGGATGTTGGTGCGCTTGCCGAAGCCGTTCTCGGTGGCGGTCAACACACTTTGGGTCTCGTCCTCGGCCACCAGCATGGCAATGACATGCTGGCTGTCATCCAGCATCATGCCGCGCACGCCGCGGGCCTGGCGGCCCATCGGGCGCACGTCGTCTTCGTCGAAGCGAACCGCCTTGCCGCCATCGGAAAACAGCATCACGTCGTGCTTGCCGTCGGTCAGCGCAGCGCCCACGAGCTGGTCGCCATCGTCCAAGTCGACGGCGATGATGCCGGCCTTGCGCGGGTTGCTGAACTCATCGAGCGCCGTCTTCTTCACCGTGCCCAGCGCGGTGCACATGAAGATGAAGTGGTCGGCCGGGAAGCGGCGGAACTCACCCGTCAGCGCCAGCACCACGGTCACCTTCTCGCCCGGCTGCAGCGGGAACATGTTGACGATCGGGCGCCCGCGGGAATTGCGTGAGCCCTGCGGCACCTCCCACACCTTCAGCCAGTACACCCGGCCGCGGTCACTGAAGCACAGGATCCAGTCGTGGGTGTTGGCGATGAACAGCTGGTCGATCCAGTCGTCTTCCTTGGTCTGGGTGGCCTGCTTGCCGCGGCCGCCGCGCTTTTGCGCCCGGTACTCGGCCAGTGGCTGGCTCTTGATGTAGCCGGTGTGGCTCAACGTCACCACCATGTCGGTGGGCGTGATCAGGTCTTCGGTGCCCAGCTCCTGCACGTTGTGCTCGATCACGCTGCGGCGCGCGCCCAGCTTGGTCTGGCCGAACTCGGTCTTCACCGCCACCAGTTCGTCGCTGATGATCGTGGTCACACGTTCAGGCCGGGCCAGGATGTCGAGCAGGTCGGCGATGACGGCCATCACCTCCTTGTACTCGCCGATGATCTTGTCCTGCTCCAGGCCGGTCAGGCGCTGCAGGCGCATCTGCAGGATCTCTTGCGCCTGGTCGTCGCTCAGCCGGTACAGGCCGTCGGTTTGCAGGCCATAGCTGTCAGGCAGGCCTTCCGGGCGGTAGGCGCGGCTGCCACCGGCGGCCTGGCCTTCGGTGCGCTGCAGCATCTCGCGCACCATGCTCGAATCCCAGCTCTTGGCCATCAGCGCGGCCTTGGCCACCGGCGGTGTCGGGCTGGTCTTGATGGTCTCGATGAACTCGTCGATGTTGGCCAGCGCCACCGCCAGGCCTTCGAGCACATGGCCGCGTTCGCGGGCCTTGCGCAGTTCAAACACGGTGCGCCGGGTCACCACCTCGCGCCGGTGCTCCAGGAAGATGTCAAGCAGCTGCTTCAGGTTGCACAACTTGGGCTGGCCGTCGATCAGCGCCACCATGTTGATGCCGAAGGTGTCCTGCAGCTGCGTCTGCTTGTACAGGTTGTTGAGCACCACCTCGGGCACTTCACCGCGCTTCAACTCGATCACCACCCGCATGCCGGACTTGTCGCTCTCGTCCTGGATGTGGCTGATGCCTTCGATCTTCTTCTCGTGCACCAGCTCGGCAATGCGCTCGAGCAGCGTCTTCTTGTTCACCTGGTAGGGGATCTCGTCGACGATGATCGACTGGCGTGCGCCCTTGTCGATGTCCTCGAAGTGGCACTTGGCCCGCATCACCACCTTGCCGCGGCCGGTGCGGTAACCCTCGCGCGCGCCGCTGACGCCGTAGATGATGCCGGCCGTTGGGAAGTCGGGTGCCGGCACGATCTCCATCAACTCGTCGATCGTGGCGTCGGGCGACTTCAGCAGGTGCAGGCAGGCGTCGACGATCTCGTTCAGGTTGTGCGGCGGGATGTTGGTGGCCATGCCCACCGCAATGCCGGCGCTGCCGTTGACCAGCAGGTTGGGCAACTTGGCCGGCAGCACCGTCGGCTCTTTCTCGCTGCCGTCGTAGTTGGGGGCGAAGTCGACCGTCTCCTTGTCCAGGTCGTCCAGCATCTCGTGGGCGATCTTGGACAGCCGGATCTCGGTGTAGCGCATGGCTGCGGCGTTGTCGCCGTCCACGCTGCCGAAGTTGCCCTGGCCATCGACCAGCATGTGGCGCAAGCTGAAATCTTGCGCCATGCGCACGATGGTGTCGTACACCGCCGTGTCGCCATGCGGGTGGTACTTGCCGATCACGTCGCCGACGATGCGCGCACTCTTCTTGTAGGGCCGGTTCCAGTGGTTGCTCAACTCGTGCATCGCGAACAGCACGCGGCGATGCACCGGTTTGAGGCCATCGCGCGCATCGGGCAATGCGCGGCCCACGATCACGCTCATGGCGTAATCCAGATAGGACCGGCGCATCTCCTCTTCGAGGCTGATGGGCAGTGTTTCCTTGGCGAAGGGCGTCATGCAGATGCGGCGGGGCAGCGCCGTGGGGCAACGGGATGCCGACGCAGACCTGTCCGCGTAGCAGCCGATGATTCTATGCGGCGCCCAGGTGTCGCAGCGATGCAACAACCGCAGTGACTCGACGCATCTGAAGGCTGAATGTCCGGTTGCCCGAAAGCCCTATGGCACAATGTTTCATCGGTGGCAAACGCTTGCCAAACCGGGTGTTTGCCGGCTTTTCTTGCTTCCGATTTGGACATTACGCAGGCATCTGCGGCTTTCCTCGAGAGGAGAATCATGAAGAAACTCAACAAGGTGGTGGTGCTTTTCGCGTCGACCGCCATCGCTGCACCTTTTGCGGCTTTTGCCCAATCGAATGGTGCTGACAACTGGCGTAGCACCGACGGCACCGTTTGGAAAAACGGCTCAAGCGAGCTGTGCTGGCGTGACGCCAACTGGACGCCGGCAACGGCCAACCAGGCATGTGATGGCGCGCTGAAGCCGCCGGCACCTGCTCCCGTCCCGGCGCCTCGCGTTGCCCCGCCGCCGCCGCCGCCGCCCCCGGTTGCTGCTCCCGCACCTGCTCCGCGTCCGGCGCCGGCACCGGCTCCCGCGCCGGCAGCGCCTGTGAGCGAGAAGGTCACTTTCGCAGCTGATGCCTTCTTCGACTTCGACAAGGCAGCGTTGAAGCCCGAAGCCCGCGCCAAGCTCGACGATCTGGTCAGCAAGACGCAGTCTGTCGCGCTGGAAGTCATCATCGCCGTGGGTCACACCGACTCGGCCGGTACCGATGTGTACAACCAGAAGCTGTCCGTGGCACGTTCCGAAGCTGTCAAGAGCTACCTGGTGGGTAAGGGCGTCGAGAAGAACCGCGTCTACACCGAAGGCAAGGGCGAGAAGCAGCCTGTGGCCGACAACAAGACGTCCGATGGCCGCGCCAAGAACCGCCGCGTGGAAATCGAGGTGGTGGGTACCCGCGCCAAGAAGTAATCGCAGGCCCTCGGGCCTTGCAAAGCTGCGTGGGTCCGGATGCCGCGCAGCACACCAACCCCGCTTCGGCGGGGTTTGTCTTTTGCGGGATCCACATCCGCGCAGCAGTGGCTGATCCACCCGTTACGATGCTCGCCATGACGCTCAACGCTGATCCTCAGGAACTCGCCAAGTTCGGCGATTTGGCCCACCAGTGGTGGGACACCGAGGGCGACTTTCGCCCGCTGCACCAGATCAACCCGCTGCGGCTCGACTGGATCGACCAGCAGGCGCGCCTGGCCGGCAAGCGGGCGCTGGACGTGGGCTGCGGCGGTGGCATCCTGTCGGAGTCCATGGCGCAGCGCGGCGCCGAGGTGCTGGGCATCGACCTGTCGAGCAAGCCGCTGCGGGTGGCGCAACTGCATGCACTGGAGAGCGGTGTGCCGGGCCTGCAGTACCGTGAAGTGGCGGCCGAGGCGCTGGCCGACGAGTCGCCGGCCAGCTTCGATGTCGTCACCTGCATGGAGATGCTGGAGCATGTGCCCGATCCCGCATCCGTGGTGCAAGCCTGCGCACGCCTGGCCAAACCCGGCGGCTGGGTGTTCTTCTCCACCATCCACCGCAATGCCAAGGCCTGGGTGCAGGCAGTGGTCGCTGCCGAGTACGTGCTGAAGCTGTTGCCCAGGGGCACGCATGAGTACCAGCGCTTCATCCGCCCCAACGAACTGGCCCGCTGGGCACGCGAATCAGGTCTGGCAGCAGGTGGCTTCAAGGGTCTGGGCTACAACCCGCTGACCCAGCGCTACAGCCTGAGCGACGACATCTCGGTGAACTACATGATGGCTTGCAGGGTGCCTGCATGACAGCGCGGCCCGTGCTGCTGTTCGACCTGGACGGCACGCTGATCGACAGCGCGCCCGACCTGGCCGGTGCGTCCAACGACCTGCGCGCCGACCACGGCCTGCCACCACTGCCGCACGCCGTGTTGCGGCCGATGGTGGGGTCTGGGGCGCGCGGCATGGTGGGCGTTGCCTTCGGTTGCGGGCCGGGCGATGACCGTTATGAGAGTCTGAAGGACGCGTTCCTGGCCCGTTATGCCGAGCGCTTGTTGCACAACACCCGGGTGTTCGAAGACATGCAGCCGGTACTGGACATGCTGGACCGCGCCGGCCTGCCCTGGGGCATCGTCACCAACAAGGCGATGCGCTTCACAGCGCCGCTGGTCGACGGCCTGGGGCTGTCGCAACGGGCCAAGGTGGTGATTGCCGGCGACACCACGCCCCACGCAAAACCCCACCCTGAGCCCCTGCTGGAAGCGGCCCGGCGCATCGGTGTGGCACCCCAGGCTTGTGCCTACATCGGCGACGATCACCGTGACATGGTGGCCGGGCGGGCCGCCGGCATGGCCACGCTGGCCGCAGCCTGGGGCTACCTGGGCCAGGGCGAGCCGATCGAAGCCTGGGGCGCAGACCATGTGCTGTCTGTGCCCGCACAGCTCTTGCATTGGCTGGAACTGGCCTAAACTGTGTGGTTCCAGGGGCCGACCTGGCTTCGACGTGGGTACGGAGTCGGTTCAGGGCATGCCGAGCACCAGTTCGCTCGTAAAACCACTGGAAACAAAAGTAACTGCGAACGATACCTCGTACGCCCTCGCCGCTTAAAAACCGGTGAGCTTCGCAACGGTTGGCCGATGGGCCGGGCCGGAGGTGCTAAGCAATTGGCGCTGATGGCTGCGAAGTCATTCACATTGGCTGGTGCCCGGTTGAGTCATTCAACCGGGAGCGAGACTCAAATGACTGGTGGGCCCGGTAGCGTGCTGCTGCGCGATCAGGCCCACGAGACCCAAATCAGACAGCTAAGCATGTAGAACTGGCCGGTGATGGCTTGCGGACGGGGGTTCGATTCCCCCCGGCTCCACCAAGACAAGGTCCACATAGGACCACACAGCATCAAGCCTCTAAGTAAATCAACGACTTAGGGGCTTTTTCACGTCTGCCCCGGGTCTGCACGCGCCCCGTGCCGTCGGGGCCTGGCGCAAAACACTGCTCGCTGGCTGCCTCCCGCGTCCCGTCTCGTTTGGCCGCAGGATCCCGGCGCAGGCGCGATGGTCATCCCCAGTCGACGTGACGCGATCGGCCTGCTCGCCTGGCCGGGCGGATTGCTTGCCACCGCCGGCCCGTCGCAGGCCCAGGCTGCGGCGCTGTTGACCAAGCCGATCCCCCGCGCGGGCGAGGTGCTGCCGGTGGTCGGGCTGGGCAGCTGGATCACCTTCAACGTGGGCACCGACCGCGCTGGCCGTGATGCCGGCGTCCAGGTGGTGCAAGTCCTCTGCGACGAAGGCGGGCGGCGCATCGATTCCAGCCCGATGTACGGCCCGTCGCAGCGGGTGATCGGTGAGGCGCTGGCGCGGCTGCAGCATCCGCGGGCGCTGGCGTCCGCCGAGAAGGTATGGACGGGCGATGGTGGCACCAAGCCCCTGCGGGATGAGCGGTCGGCGCTGCGGCTTCCATGCCGGCCCACACGCCGCGGCGTGGCCGTGCTGGCGCGGGCCTGACGCAGGGCAGCCTTGCCTGCTGTCGGCACACCGTCCATCGGGCCGCGTGTCTGCAACAGGGCCCGGCGCGGCTGGCGCGCGGGCTGCAGCAGGCCGGGCCCAAGCCCGGCTCAGGCGCTTGCACCGCTTGCGCCTCAAGTCGGCCGAGCCGGCGCCGATAGACGAAAGATGCGACACCTTCCGCGACTTGCCCCGCCCGACGTGCCCGCCTCTTCGGATGCCTGGGAGCCGCTGCGCCGCCCGCCGCGCCACAACGACGAGGCGCTGACCGGCACCACCCGTGCCTGGCTGCGCAAGTTGCCGGCTGGCCGCCGGCCGCAGCAGCTGTGCATGCAGTACCCGCGCGTGGCCAATCTGATCGCCTGGCACTGGCGCGACAAAGTGCGGGCGCATGCGGTGCTGGACGAGTTGCTGACCGACCGCCGTGGTGGCCGGGCCGGTTTTCCGCCGGCCATCGTGCATGAACTGCGGCGTCTGCGTGACGTCACCCAGCGCATCGGCGAGGCCGACCAGCCGTCCGGCTACCTGGACCTGCTGCGCCGTATCTGGCTACGCCACTGACAACCGCCCCAGGCCACCGGGGGGCGCCCGCCGCTGCGCGCGCCCGCTGCCC
>JARXAJ010000239.1 GCA_029865965.1 Aquabacterium sp. | reverse complement strand
GGCCTACGCTTGGCGGGGGACACGTAGCAAAACAGGCCCACCCGAGCCGGCGCGATCGCTCAAAGAGGCCGACCGCAAAGAGCCCAAAGCCCCCACCATCAAGCCGTCGGAAACGTCCCCGGCAGCAGGATGCGTTGGTCCACGTTCTGGATGTTGGTATGGCCGCAGAAGGCCATGGTGATGTCGAGTTCCTTGTGCAGGATCTGCAGCGCCTTGGTGACGCCGGCCTCGCCCATCGCGCCCAGGCCGTACACCATGGCGCGGCCGATCATCGTGCCGCGCGCGCCCAGTGCCCAGGCCTTCAGCACGTCTTGCCCGCTGCGGATGCCGCCGTCCATCCACACCTCGATCTGGTGGCCCACCGCCGCCACGATGGCCGGCAGCGCGCTGATGCTGCTGGGCGCACCATCGAGCTGCCGCCCGCCATGGTTGCTGACGACGATGGCATCGGCGCCGCTTTGCACCGCCAGTTGGGCGTCCTCCACATCCATGATGCCCTTCAGGATCAGCTTGCCGCCCCATTGCTGCTTGACCCATTTCACATCGTCCCAGTTCAGGCGCGGGTCGAATTGCTCGTTGGTCCAGGCGGCCAGGCTGCTCATGTCGCTGACGCTCTTCACATGGCCCACCAGGTTGCCGAAGCTGCGCCGCCGTGTGCCGGCCATGCCCAGGCACCAGCGTGGCTTGCTCATCAGGTTGAGGATGTTCCTCAGCGTCGGCCGGGGCGGCGCGGTCAGCCCGTTCTTCAAGTCCTTGTGGCGCTGGCCGATCACCTGCAGGTCCAGCGTCAGCACCAGGGCGCTGCACTTGGCGGCCTTGCAGCGGTCGATCATGCGGGCCATGGCCTCGCGGTCGCGCATCATGTAGAGCTGGAAGATGAACGGCGCGCTGGTGTTCTGCGCGATGTCCTCGATCGAGCAGATGCTCATCGTGCTCAGCGTGAACGGGATGCCGAACTTCTCGGCCGCACGGGCGGCATGGATCTCGCCGTCGGCGTGCTGCATGCCCGTCAACCCCACCGGGGCAATGCACACCGGCATCTTGGCCGGGATGCCGACCAGCGGCGCTGCGGTGCTGCGGTTCTCCATGTTCACCGCCACCCGCTGGCGCAGCTTGATGCCCTGGAAGTCGCTGGTGTTGGCGCGGTAGGTGCCTTCGGTCCAGCTGCCCGAATCGGCATAGTCGTAGAACATGCGCGGCACGCGCTTCTCGGCCAGCTGGCGCAGGTCTTCAATGGTGGTGATCACGGGCATGGGCCGTCTCCTGGTGTTCTTGTGCCGGCGCATCGTAGCGGCACCGCAGCGCATGCCGTGCGCCTGGCCCGCAAACCCGGGCCGGCCAGGCGGGTCGCTTGTGCTTGGCGGGGTCAACCCTGCAGCGCGGCCAGTGCCTGGTCAGCCGCAGCCTGCCCGGCGCGCAGCAGCCAGTGGGCGAACTGTTGCTGGTGCAGCCGGTCAGCTGCAGCTGCTGCCGCCGCAGCCGGCCTGGGCCTCGGCCGGCAGGGCGCGGGCGCATTCGCCGGTGGCGGGGTCGAATTGCAGGCTGGCCAGGTGCTGGGCCAGGGCCGCGTCCATGCTCTGCGCATGCTGCGGGAACCAGAGTGCCAGTTCGTCCACCGCCAGGCGCAGCGGTTCGAAGTCACCACCCTGACCGTCGGCACCACGGGCGCGGTTCACGCATTCCTGCATCACCGCCAGCACCGCCTGGTGCTGGTAAGCATGGCAGTTGGCCGGGGCAAAGCCGGTGGCAGCCATCCACCGGTCTTCTTGCGCGAAGTGCTCCACCGTGTGCAGCGTCAGCAGGTCGAAGGCCTGCAGCAACGCAGCATCGGGGCCGGGCAGGGCAGCGGCCGCAGCGGCGAGCAGGCCCACGAACTCTTCATGGGTGCGGCCCATCTGGGCGTTGTTCAGCGCCAGGGTTTCGTTCCAGGTCAGCGCAGTCATGGCGGCGGGCAGTGTTGAGACAGAGCAGGAGCGTAACCCGGCCCATGCGCCGCCGGGCTGCGGGTCATCGCGCAATCGGTTGCGTTGGCGTGGTGCGGGGTCAGCCCATGCCCGGTGCGCGCTGCAGCGTGCCCACGCGCACGCCCAGCAGCCGGATGCGGCGTTCCAGGTCCACCCGCTTCAGGCACAGGCCGGCGGCCAGACGGATGGTGGCGGCCTCGGCCGTGGGTTGGTCCACCGTCATGTCGCGGGTCACGGTCTTGAAGTCCTCGAAGCGCAGCTTGATGCCGATGGTGCGGCCCTGGTAGCCCTTGCGCTGCAGGTCGTGGGCCACCTGTTCGGCCAGCTTGGTGAAGATCGCGCCCAGTTCGGCCTTGTCGCGCCGGGCATGCAGGTCGCGGTCGAAGGTGGTCTCGCGGCTCATGCTGACTGGCTCGCTGTGGGTCACCAGCTGGCGGTCGTCCACGCCGTGGCTGGCGTCGTGCAGCCAGCTGCCGTAGTGGGCGCCGAAGTGCTGCACCAGCCAGGCGCGGTCACGTTCGGCGATCTGGCCGATGGACCCGATGCCCAGCGCTTCCAGCCTGGCGCCCGCCTTCGGGCCGATGCCGTTGATGCGCCGCGCCGGCAGTGGCCAGATGCGCTGCGGGATGTCGGCGTGCGTCAGCAGGGTCAGGCCATCGGGCTTGTCCAGGTCGCTGGCGATCTTGGAGAGCAGCTTGTTGGGCGTCACGCCGATGCTGCAGCTCAGGCCGGTGGCGCGGCGCACATTGTTCTTGAGGTCGAGCGCGATGGCGCGCACGCCGCCGTGCGGGTCGTGGGCCACGCTGTCCTGCGCGCCGGGCAGGTCGCCCAGCTCGATGTAGATCTCGTCGATGCCGCGGTCCTCGATCACCGGCGCCAGCTCGGCCACCGCCGCCTTGAAGCGGCGTGAATAGGCGCGGTACTGCTCGAAGTCGGTGGGCAGCAACACCGCCTGCGGTGCCCGCAGCGCGGCCTTCATCAGGCCCATGCCGCTGTGCACGCCCAGGTCGCGCGCCGGGTAGGTGGCGGTGGTGATGACGCCGCGCCCGGCATAGCCGGCCAGCGTGGCAAAGCGCCGGCTGCCGTCGGCCAGCAACTCGGGCTGGTGGCGCCTGCCGCCGCCGATCACCACCGGCTGGCCTTGCAGCTCGGGGTAGCGCAGCAGTTCCACCGAGGCATAGAACGCGTCCATGTCCAGGTGGGCGATCCAGCGGCGCGGGGGCATGGGTTGATTGTGCGGCGGGCGGGTGTGCAAGCCTGCTTGCCGATGACCACAGATGACCGGCAGCACCGCCGGCCTGGCGGTCGGCAGCATCGGGCAGCTGCACTTGCTGCAGGTCAAGGGCCGGCTGTCGGCTGACCGGCAGGTGCTGGAGGCCAGCTCGGTCAAGTTCGACGATTGACTGCCGGCGCAGGCGCCGGTCGGCCGCGTCCGGTGCCTGCCGGCCCCACCGGCGTTGCGCCGCCGGCGTTGCCTGGGCGCCTTTGAGGTGGACCTGGCTGCAACCGTCGCCAGGCCCTGCCGCGGCCGGCCCCGCCCACCGCTGCCGTGCACGGTCCATCAGACCCCTGGCTTGAAGTTGCGGACCAGCAGGCTGTCCACCTTCATCCGGCGATCGGTTTCCTTTGTCAGGGCGGCCATGGCGATGGCAAAGGGTTTGGCGAACAGCTTGGCGGGTTCCGGCAGTGACCGGGCCGCACGCATGTCGCCCTGCTTCAAGGCGGTGACCGACTTCAGCGTGGCCTTGACCATTTCGCCCAGCACCATCTCCTCGAAGTCTTCCGAGACGACTTGCGTGCCTTCGAAACGCTTGGTCAGCTCTTGCAGCTCGCGGCGGGGAATCTGCCCGAGTTCGACCGCCAGGTCCCAGATGCGATCGGTCACCCAGCACGGCCCGTAGAACTTGATCAGGTGCGCCCGCAAGGCGCGCCCCAGTTCCAATGCCGGCGCATCGTCATGGAATTCCTGGAACCCCACCACTTCGAAGTGGCTGGCCACGACCGCAAGGTACAAGCACTGGGTGGTGAAGCCCGGCGGGTTGAGCCAGACCGCCAGGTTGATGAAGTAGCGGCTGATCTTCTTCCAGTCGTCGTTGTTGGCGGCGCGCAGGGCGTCGATGTTGACGTCCATCCAGTGGTGCCAGGTCGCGTCGGTGGCCACCCGGCCCACCCCGGCGCGGTGGCCGTCATACACGGCAATCATCGGGTTGTCACCGCGCGCGGGTTGCTCGCCTTTGTCGAAGTTCCAGGCGGCGCTTCCCAGGTTGCTGCCGAAGGCAATGATTTCGGGTGCCGGCTTGGGTCCACCATCGGTGGCGTCGGGGTACTCCGGCTCGTTCTTGAACTTCTTGCTTGCCGCCAGGTCTGGGTTGGGCACGCACCAGCCTTCATGGGCGTGGTCGGGCATCACGTTGATCGGGCCGAGCGTGGGGTGGCACAGCACCGGGTGGGGGCGCTTCCTGCGCAGGGCAAAGGGCCAGTACACCGACTGCCAGGTGACCCAGCGGATGGGTTGCGTGGTCAGGTCGCCCTGGTGGGCGGTGTTTTGCAGTGCATCGGGGCCACCCACCTGGAAGTTGGCCACGGGCGGCGGCGGGCGCAGTGTGTCGATGCGGTTCTGGCCGAACTGCGGTGGCACGCCGTCTGCCCGGGTCCAGCGGCGCATGGTGCCCAGGCGCGGGATCTTGCGGCACATCGACGCGCCCAGGATGCCGTGGTCGCCGGTGCCGAAGAGCCCGCCCTTCCTGTCCTGCATCCACGCATCGAGCTTGTTCAATTCAGCAGCAGATGTGGGCAGTGCAAAGGCCAGGTCGATCTCGCCGTCGGGCACGGCATCGCCGTTGCGCGGCTTGAAGCCGAAGCACCAGATCTGCTCGTACTTGTCGATGACCGGCACGCCGGCGTGGGTGGAATCGAAGCGGAAGCCGCGGTAGTTGTGCTGCGTGGGCGCCGGGCTGGCCACCACGGTGAAGGGCTGGGCGTTGCGCAGCGCGATGTCCACGCGGAACCGCATGCAGCCCACATGCGTGGTGCGCAGCAGGTTGATGACCGAGGCGATGCCGAAGTCTCCGCCAGGCATCGACGGGTCGATCCGGATCTCTTCGTCCACCACGATGAGGATGTCCACACAGGTCTTGAGCCGCCACGGTTTCAGCCAATCGACGATGCGATCGTGAAAGGCGGGGTGGATCGCAATGTCTTTGAGAAATTCAGCGGGAACGAGCATGGAGAACCTCCTGGAACGACAGCCAGCCAACGTGCTGCAAGTGGTGCCTGTCGTTCTGGCGCGCCCCACCTGCGCTGACCTGCCCAAAGCCGGGATCGGTCGGCAACCAGTGTCCGGGTGCCATGGTTGCAGCCACAACCCCAACTGGATGGAGACGCGTCCTCTGTCGTGTGCAGGCGTGGGTTGCCTTGAGCCGCAAAGCACTAACCTGCAAAGTGGATGAGCTACACAGCTTTGCCGATGAATCGGCGACGGCATCTTCAGACACTATTGACCGGTACTCACGCCAGCCTTGGCGTGCAGGCCACTTCGGAGAGAACCCATCATGAAGACGATCCTGTTCTGGAACGCGGTAGCCCTCGAGACGCACCGCCGCGACTTCGACAGCGGAGAAAGGCAAGTGGGTGGGCCCACCCGGGTCTCGCGGGCGCTGGCCATCGTGCATGCCGCGATCTACAACGCGCAGGAATCCACCAACCCGCACGCTGGCGGACCGCGTTACTACTTGCCCGCGCTGGTGCCCCCGGCGATGACCCCGATGGGGCCGGCCAATGCGGCTGGTGCGGTGGCCGGTGCGGCTGTGGCGGTGTTGAAGCGCCTGTGGCCGCGCCAGGCCGACCGCATCGACGACAAGATGCAAGAGTTCTGCGACGCTGAAGTCGCGGCCGGCGCAAATGGCCGTGCGCTGATGGATGGTGCCAACTACGGAGAGTTGATCGGCCTGGCGATGTACACGCACCGCCTGGCCGATGGCAATGAGCGGCCGGA
This sequence comes from Aquabacterium sp., assembly GCA_029865965.1. Taxonomy (GTDB): domain Bacteria; phylum Pseudomonadota; class Gammaproteobacteria; order Burkholderiales; family Burkholderiaceae_C; genus Pseudaquabacterium. The sequence continues at coordinate 17,998 of JARXAJ010000239.1, read as the reverse complement.
CGAGAACGTCTTCGTCTACCAGCCCGGACACCATCAGCCCGATCCGGCGCAAGCGGCGCAGAAGCGGCTCAGCACGCATTGGGGTCTGCTCAAGCCGTTCCTGATCCCCGTGGGGGCTGGCGGTTATGCCAACCATGCGCTGTACTTCGCAGACCCCCCCGCCATGGGGACGCCGCGCGATCTGGCCGCAGTGGCCGACGTGCAGTTGCTGGGGCGCGCCAGCAGCCGGTACCCGCAGCCCGGTGAGCGCAGCCCCGAGCAGACCACTGTCGGCATCTTCTGGGGCTATGACGGCCCGCCGCCGCTGGGCGTGCCGCCGCGCCTGTACAACCAGCTGGTGCGGGCCTTCGTGGACGAGCAGGCAAAGAATGCCGCTGGCACGTTGTCAGATGCAGAGGCTGCACACCTGTTTGCACTGGTCAACTTCGCCATGGCCGATGCGGCCATCGTCGCCTGGGGCGCGAAGTACCACCATGATCTGTGGCGGCCGGTGGTGGGCATCCGGCAGGGGGCGCCCGGCCTGGGCCCGGCCAGCGGTGTGTTGGCGGGCGCCATGCCTGCAACGGCCGACCCGGCCTGGCTGCCGCTGGGCATTCCGCGCACCGGACAGACAGGCGGGCTGCACTACACGCCGGACTTTCCGGCCTACCCGTCAGGCCACGCCACCTTCGGCGCGGCCGCATGTCGGGTGACGGCCTTGTTCTACGCGGCCAAGCTCGGCGTGCCGGTCGGTGACGTGTTGCGCCATCGTGAGTTCGCGTTCATGTCAGACGAGTACGACGGCGAGCAGCGTGGCGACGATGGCGCGCTGCGGCCCCGCCTGAACAAGCGGCTGACACTGGCGAAGGCCATCATCGACAACGCGGTGTCGCGCGTCTACCTGGGCGTGCACTGGCGCTTTGACGGCCTGGGCGCAGTGGCCCCGGATGGCCTGGAAGGCGAGCCGCTGCCTGCCGATCCCGCAGGCCCGGTACAGCTTTCCGATGCGCATGAAAAGCGGCTCGGCGGCGTTGCTGGCGGCCTGCTGGTGGCCGAACAAGTCACCGCGGCGTTGCCCTGAGCTACCGGTCGGTGGCCTGCACCTGCCGCCGCGCCTCTACATAGCCGCTGCGCACGGCGGCGGTGGCGTCGGGGCAACTGGTGGTGCTGTTGCAGGCCACCGCGTCGATGGTGAACAGGCGCACCGCCTGGTCGGCGCCTGTGCTGTCCTTGCCTTCGTTATAGACGGCCGAGCTGCACGACACCGTCACCCGCATGCCGCCGTCGGCCGACAGGTCCAGTGTCTGGCTGGCCGCGCTGCAGGTGGCCCAGCTGCCCTTGAGCGCCTGGAACAGCCCCCAGTCGATGCCGCTGCGGGCGGCGGCAGCGGCGCGCAGCGCCTGCACGTCCTGCTGCACCATGGTCTGGCCCTGCATGCCCAAGCGCACCACCGCTGCGGCCACCGCCGCCAGCAGCACCAGCACCACGATGACGGCCACCACGCCCAGGCCACGCGGCGCACGGCGGATGCGGGACCGATGGTTCATGGCACGTTGCTCACATGCGCCCCCAGCACCAGGCTGGCGGTCTCGTTGTTGCGGGTCAGCTCGATCTGCAGCGACAGGAAGCCGCTTTGCTGGGTGGCGCCCTGGTTGGCGTTGTACAAAAAACGGCAGCTGCGCACGCCGGTGGCCAGCACGTCGGCACCGGCCGTTGCCGGGCAACTGGGCGGGGCGCCGGCATTGAATCCGTAATTCTTCAGCCGGTAGAGAACGCCTGGCGCATCACCATTGCCGTTGAGCACGCTGCTGGCGCCGCTGCAGACATAGAACACCGCCTTCTGGCTGTCGGCCACCCAATTGAAGCGGCCGCCGTCATAGCCCAGGGGGAACTGCAAGGGGTTGATCGACAGCCGGTGCCGGCCGTGGGCCGCCGCTGGCGTGGCCAGTGCCGTGATGGCGCTGCGGTTGACGCCGCTGTAGACGTCGCCCGGGTTCTGGTTGTCGACCACCAGCCAGTCGCCCACCGCCGGCAGCGGCGTCAGCGTGTTGTAGACGTCGAACTGCGACGTGGCCGCCTGCGGGTCCACCGCCGCGCTGCCGGTGGTGACGAAATCGTCCGCCTCGCGGTAGCGCCCGCCGCCGCCGGTGGGCACCAGCTCGAAACACTGTGCACCGGGGCTGCGGATCGAGTTGGGCACGGCCGCGCGCACGTCGCGCAGCATGCGGCGCAGGGCGTGGTCGGCGTCAGACGCCAGCGCCGCACGGGTGCGCACCGCCAGCCAGCTGTCGACCGCCGGCCGCAAGAACACCACCAGCGTGGCCGCCATCAGGCCGAACAGCACCAGCGTGACGATCAGCTCCACCAGGGTGAAGCCCAGCGGGCTGCGCCGGGGGCGGCGCCATGGATGCCGTCGCAGAGAGTTCATAAGAAAACGCCGGGCCGCCCCAAGTTTTCTTGGCCCCCTCGGGGGGCCTGACGCGCAGCGGCAGGTTTGGGGGTGCTCATAAGAAAACGCCGGGCCGCCCCAAGTTTTCTTGGCCCCCTCGGGGGGCCTGACGCGCAGCGGCAGGTTTGGGGGTGCTCATGACCCGTAGTCGGTGCGCCAGCCCGTCAGCGTCAGCGTCTGGCCGCTGTGCTGCACGGTGACGGTGATCTTCAGCGCGCCGGCCACACCGCCCAAGGTGCCGGTGGCCACGCTGGCGGCCACCTGCAGGCCGGCCAGTGCCGGGATGGCCACGCCATCGACGCTGCACACGCCACTGCTGGCATACCCGTTGTAGTCGCGCACGTCGTTGAAGCTGTCGCGGGCGCAGCCGGTGGGCGCGGTGTGGGCGGCCTCCGCAAACGGCTTGAGTGCGATCTCCTCCAGCAGCGCCTGGGCCACCGCAATCATCTGCTTGTGCACCACCGGGTCGGCACTGTTGCGGGTGACGCTGCCAAAGGCCGCCAGCACGCCGGTGAGCCCCACGCCGATGACGACGATGGCCAGCAGCGCTTCAGGCAGGGTGAAGCCGCGCAGGCGCCGCCGGCCCGGCTGGCGCCGGGGATCCCGCACGCGGCGGCGCCGCTCAGCGCACATGGCCGGTCTCCCCGGTGATCTGCAGCGTTGCCTCGCCGGCAATCGCCACGCTGGCATTCACCGCGTTCAGGCCGGCACCGTCGCTGGTGATGCGGCCGTCGGGCTGGAAGTGCAGCGTGCCCGCCGGGCTGACGGTGACGGCCAGCACCTGCGCGTCCACTGCCCAGCGGGCGTCGCCGTCGGGGCCGGGCAGGGGGGTGTTGCAGCTGGTGGCCGGGTTGGCACTGGCCATGGCCAGGCGCACCTCGCCGGTGGCCACCGTCAGGCACACCAGGCGGCGGTGGCCGGTGGACAGGCTGCGGGCCTGCAGCGCAGCGGCCTGCACCTGGTCACGCCAGGCCGCGCCGCGCAGGGCCAGCGCAGCATCCAGCCGCGGCATGGCCACCACCGCCAGCACACCCACCAGCAGCAGCACGGCGATCAGCTCCACCATGCTGAAGCCGCGTGCAGCCCGGCCACCCGGTCTGTCAATACAGGTCGCGCGCATGCACGGTCTTGCGGGTTTCTGGCGCAAAGATGCCGAAGCTGGCGCGCGCTGCCGGGTCGCGGTCGGCGGTGGCGGCGCAGCTGCCGTTCAACGCCCGCAGCCAGGGCAGGCCAGCGCCGGTGGTGGCGGGCCGGGTGCCATTGCAGGATTGGTCGGTGCCGGTGCTGCCCAGGTTGATGGCCAGGTCCAGGCTGAGGCTGCTGCCGGTGGGGCTGGGCGCGGCCAGGGTGAGGGTGCCGCTGCCGCTGCTGACAGCCACCGCGCCGGCGCCGCTGGTGGCGGTGCTGGCGCCGCCGGTGGCGCCACGCGGGTTGCTTATTGCCACGCTGGTGGCGGCCAGCGCGGTGCAGCTGTCGGCGCTGTTGGGCTGCCAGGCGCTGCCGCCCCAGTACTCGGCCACCACGGGCACCTGCAGCGCCACTGTCGCCTTGCCAAAAGCGTTCGCCAGCCGCAGCCGGCCGCTGCGCAGCGGCAGCACGGGTTCGGTGTCGCCCAGTGAGCTGACCAGCGCCGCGCCGCTGCCGCCATTGGTGGCGCGCAGCACCAGGCTTTGTGGCGCGGTGGTCTTGCTGGTGAAGCTGTAGCTGGGCGTGGCGCTGGCCACTCCGGCGCTGAAGGCTGCTGCGGCGATGCTGGCGCCGGCCAGCGTGCCCAGGCCCAGGTTGTTGGCGTCGGCCAGCGTCACCGCCTGGGCAAAGCCGGGTGTGGTGGTGGCCGTGCCGCTGAAGTTGACGGTGGTGTTGCCAGCGGCGTTGCGTGCTGTCACCGTGGTGGTGATGGGCTGGCCGGCATAGCTGAAGCTGCCGCAGGCGTTGCTGGCCGCCACGGTGAAGCGGTGGGGGATGAAATCGCCCACCGACCCCGTGGTGGCGCTGGTGGGCGCGTACCAGCACCTCTTGAACCAGCCCGACATCGGGTCGCCGCCGAAGTTGGTGTTGTTGCAGGCCACCGTGCCGGTGCGCCCGGTCAGGGCGCGGTAGCTGTTGTTCTCGCCGTAATAGACCGTGGCGGTGGTGCCGCCCGGCAGCACGCAGTTGCCGCCTTCGTCGGCACAGTGCTGCGTGCCATTGGCAGCGCTGCTGCCCAGGCCACGCAGGCTGCTGTCCAGGTAGCCGGTGGTGTTGGCGGCGCGCGCCAGCAGGTCACCCCGGCCGACCTCGGTCCAGGCCAGGTTGCCGGCGCTGGCGCTGCCGTTGCTGAAGCTGCCCAGGCTGCCGCTGAAGCTGCCGTTGGCTGCACCGGTGCCGGTGGGCTGGATGCGGACCCAGCCCAGCGTCACGTCCAGCGGCGTGGTCTCGCGGCCGAAGTTGGGCGTGGTGTTGCCCAGGCGGTTGCGGGCCGTGACCGTGGCCGAAAAACTGCTGCCGGCGCGGATCGGCCCGGTGGTGACGCCAGTCACGTGGAAGCCGTCGGGCGCGCTGATGAAGCTGTCGCTGCCGGTCATCACCAGGCCGGTGTCGCCAGTGCCGGCGCTGCCGGTGTAGGTGGCACTCAGCGCCATCTGGCCGACATCGGCGTACTGCATGGTGGTGGTGGCGATGCCGCTGGCATTGAAGGTCAGGCTGGCACTGCGGCCACCGCTGTCGCAGGCGGCGGCGGCGTTGCCGCTGGCATTGAGTGCGTTGCCGCCCACGCGCACCGGCAAGGTGCCGGTGGTGGGGTTGGTGTAGCTGCAGGCAAAGTTGACGTTGCGCGTCAGGTTCACGAAGGCCGGCACGCAGTCCAGGCTGTTGTTGCTCTTGCGCACCGCACGCACCAGCAGCGTCTGGCTGACTTCGGCCCACTCATTGGTCACGTCGAAGTTGAAGCCGGCGTCGGCGGCGGTGAAGGTGCAGCCGGGGCTGCCGAAGTTGCAGGTGGCGGCATTGCTGGCAGTGGGTGTGCTGCTGGCCACGCCCAGCACGGTGGGGTTGGCACTGGTGGATTGCAGGCGCACCGTGGCGGTGCTGCTGCCTGCCGGGATGCTGAAGCCGGCGCCATCTGGCCACACCACCGTGCCGCCGCTGGCACCGAGCGTGCCTGTCACCCCGTCGGTGTAGATCTGGCTGCAATCGGCGTTCAGGCAGGCCCGCACCGTCACCGTGCTGGGGGTGCAGGTCAGCCCGGTGCCGCTGGGGTGCTCGATGCGCAGCACCGCCGGGGCGGTGGCCGCCGACAAGGCAACGCGCACGTTCCAGGTGGCGCTGGCATCGAAGGTGCCGGTGCCCGCCGTGCCGATGCTGACGGTCAGGTCGGTGAAGTGCCGCAGGTAGTACTGCGCATAGTTGCGCGACTCCAGCGTCAGCCCGTTGCTGTTGGCCCGGCCCGGCAGTTCGCAGAACGTGGCGTCGTTCAGGTACAGGCTGTCGGCGCTGTTGGGGTCCAGCCGAATCCGGTTGTTCTGGTGGCGCAGGTAGCGGCCGGGCTGGCCGACCGATTCGAACGACCAGCAGTTGGCGTCGGCCAGCCCGGCCCGCGCGATGAAGCTGGCGGACTGGCGGTCGGCCAAACTGCTGGCGCCGCTCAATTCCTGCACCACGCCCAGGGCGCTGCTGTCGGTGCGCAGGTAGTGGTTCGCCAGCAGTGACGATTCCAGGCTGTAGGCCTGGCCGGCTGTCAGGCGGCGGGCGCAGCTGCTGGTCTGCTGGCGGATCAGGTCGATGTCGGCAGCAGACAGCGCGCTGCTGAAGACCTGCACATCGTCGATGTTGCCGGCGAATCCGAAGTTGGCATTGGTCTCGCCGTTTGCGCTGTTGGTCTCTCCGCCGATCGAGGCGAGCCCGGTGTCCTGGCCAATGCTGGCTTCTGGGAAGACAACGCTCAGATTGGACAGCTCATTGCCGCTGGCGTCGGTCAGGCGCAGGAACTTGGTGCGGGTGCCGAATTCCACGCCAAAGGCAACGTGGTACCAGGTGTTGTTGGCCACCTGGTTGGGTGTGATCAGTTCGCGACCGGTCGTTGGTTGTGCCCGCGTCAGAAAATTCAGACGCCCGGCCCCGCGGTCGCCCAGCGAAAGCAGCATGCCGTTGCTCCATCCGCTGGCGTTGTTCTCGTCGTCGGCAAAGATGCGCTGGCCACCCTGGCTGTTGTCGGTGGTGCGGAACCACGCCGTCACGGTGAAGCTGCCACTGGACCCCAGATTCGGAAAGCTCGACGGCAGCAGCACATGCTGCTTGTTGCTGCGGTTGAACACGCCATAGCCGCAGGTGCCCGGGCTGCCGGCGATGGCCGGGCTGCCGGTGGCCAGTGTCGGACGGGTGGACGACAGGCCGCTGGCCTGGGCGTGGTGGCCGCCAACGCTGTCGCGCACCTCGCCGGCCAGGCCGGTCCAATTGGGCTCGTTGAACAGCCACCAGGCGATGGGTGTCGTGGCGCCATGCGTGCTGCACTCGGTGGCGACTTCCTGGGCCGTGAGCGCGCCCGACCAGACCTTGACCGTGTCGATCGTGCCGTTGACGAAGTCGCGCTGGCTGCTGCTGAAGCGGGCGCGCCCCACCGTGAACGGGCCGCTGCTGGCCCAGGCGGCAGACGTGCTGGCCGTGCCTTGCAAGGTGCAGTTGATGTAGAACGACATCGTTCCTGCCTCGACGTTGCGCACGCCGGTCAGGTGGTACCAGGTGTTGACCACGGGCGTGAAGGTCGACAGGACTCTGGTGCTGCCTGCGCCGTCAGCGTCGCTGTTGCGAATCAAGAAGAACAGCGGCTGTGGCAGCCCGCAGTTCGGAATCAGCGTGATCTGGAACGGGCTGGTGATGGACGCGTCTTGCGCCACCACCGATTGCGCCATGCAATCGGTCATCGCAGTGAACCGCACCCAGGCTTGCACAGTGAAGCTGCCTGTGGTGTCGACCGTGGCACCCGCAGACGTGCCGCTGGCGGGAAAGCTGCCGTTCACGCCCAGCCCCAAGCCTGTGCGCCCGGTGGGTTGGGTGACACCGGAAGCGGCCAGGCTCATGGTGTTGCCGTTGCCGCTGCTGTCGGGCGTGGTGCTGGCGCTGATGGTCTCGAAGTTCCACTGCGCGCGCAGGCTGGCGGCCAACACCGGCGCCGTGGTGGCCAGCAAACCGGCCAGCAGGCCCGCTGTCCACAGGGCCCACGGCACAGCTGGCAGCCGGCAAGCGATGAGGAAGACAAGCACGCGCATGGTGTGCATGGTGCGCCACGGGCCGCCCGGGCCAACAGGCAAAAAGCGGCGCAGTGCGCCGCTTGTTCAGCCAGGCAGCCCGCAGGCTGCGTGCATCAGGGCCCGTTGCCGGCCGACATGCCGGTGATCGACTGGGTGGGCGTGGTGCCGGTCTGGGTGATCACGCAGGCCGCTTCCACGCCATTGCTGCCGGCAGCGCCGGTGCCCAGGGGATTGGCGGCGACGGTGTAGCCCTCCGGCAGGCCGCCCTGCATGATGGTGCCCAGGTCGTCACAGTTGTCCACCTTCACGCACTTGCCGGCGGCCGGCGTGTGCTGGGCCACGGCGCAGCCGCTGTAGTTGATGGTCATGGCGCTGGCGGCGGCGCCGACCACGCCCTTGAACGCGGCGCTCTTGGCGTCACCGCTCAGGTCGATGAATTTGGGCAGGGCGGTGGCCGCCAGGATGCCCAGGATGACGATGACGACGATCAGCTCGATCATCGTGAAGCCTTGGGGACGGAATTTCATGGATGCGGACTCCGGTGGTTGGTTGCAAGGACGAAGGACTCCCGCCGCCGCCTGGCATCGGGCATGCTTTGCTTATCGGAAACAATCGCTCAGTTCTTGAGGGTGACGCGGCCCAGGTCCCACAGCGGCAAGAACACGCCCAGGGCCAGCACCAGCACCAGCACGCCCAGGAAGACGATGAGGACCGGCTCGATCTGCTGCGACAGGGTCTTCAGCTCGTACTGCACGTCGTTGTTGTAGAGCTCGGCGATCTCTTCCATCAGCTCGTCGACGGCGCCGGTCTCCTCGCCCACGGCGATCATCTGCAGCACCACCGGGGTGAACACGCCGCTGGCAATGGCCGCGCGCAGGATGGTGTCGCCGCGCTCCACGGCTTCGCGCATGGCGTCGATCTTGCGGCTGATCCAGGCGTTGTCGACAGTCTGCGACACCACCGTCAGCGCCTGCTCGATGGGCACGCCACTCTTGAGCGCCAGCGAGAAACTGCGCGCAAACCGCGCCAGCGTGGCTTTCTGCACGATGCGCCCGGCCAGCGGCAGCCGCAGCACCAGCCGGTCCCAGGCCTGGCGGCCGGCGGGCTGCGCAATCCAGCGCCGCAACACCACAAAGCCGGCCACGCTGCTGCCGGCCAGCAGCCAGCCGTAGTGCATGGTGAAGTTGCTGCTGGCCACCAGGATGCGGGTGGCCAGCGGCAGCTCGGCGCCGAAGCTCTTGAACACATCGGCGAACGCCGGCACCACCAGGGTGTTGATCACGCCGATGGCCACCATCATCGCCAGGACCACGAAGGCCGGGTAGCGCAGCGCGCTCCTGACCTGCTGGCGCATGAACTGCTCGAACTCGATGTGCTTGAACAGCCGCATGAACACATCGTCGAGACGGCCGGTCATTTCGCCCACGCGCACCATCGACACATAGAAGTTGTCGAACACGCCGCCCTGCTGGGCGCAGCAGATCGACAGCTCGATGCCGCTCTCCAGGCTGTGGCGCACATTGGCCAGCACCTGCTTGAAGCGCTGGTTGACAGCCGAATCCTGCAGCCCGGCCAATGCCCGCAGGATGGGTACGCCGGCACGCAGCAGGGTGTGCAGCTGGCGACTGAACATCATCAGGTCGGCGGGCTGCACCCGGGGCTGCAACAGGGCCAGCGCACCGCCGCCGGCCCTGGTGTCACTGGCGCTGGTGGTGGCCGCAATCTGCAGGGGCGTGACCCCGCGCGACATCAGCAAGGTGGCCACGGCGGTCGCATCGGCGCCGTCCAACTCGCCGCTGACGTGGCCGCTGGCGGCGCGGCCGGTGTAGGCAAACCTGGCCATCAGTCGTCTGCCGCCGTGCCCACGCGCATGGCCTCGTCCAGCGTGGTGCGGCCAGCCAGCGCCATGCGCAAGGCGTCACGGCGCAGGGTGCGGCCGGCCATCTGGCGCCGCCCGGCCTGGGTGAAGCGCACCGGGTCGCCGTCGTTCATGGCCTCGACCAGCTCTTGCGTCATTTCGATGAATTCATACACGCCGGCACGGCCGCTGTAGCCGGTGTTGTTGCAGGCGCCGCAGCCGCTGCCATGGCGCAACGGCCTGGCCGCCAGCACTGCATCACATTCAGGGCCCAGGGCCTGGCGCAGCCAGGCGTGGTGGTGGGCATCGGGCGCCTGCGGCGTGCTGCAGGCAGCGCACACGGTGCGCACCAGGCGTTGGGCCAGCACCAGGTGCAGGCTCAGCGCCACCATGTAGCGCGGCACGCCCATGTCGATCAGCCGCAGCGGCGTGCTCAGGGCATCATTGGTGTGCAATGTGCTCAGCACCAGGTGGCCGGTCAGGGCGGCGCGCAGGCCGATCTCGGCGGTGGTCTGGTCGCGCATCTCGCCGATCAGGATCACGTCGGGGTCTTGCCGCAGCGCGGCGCGCAGCACACGCTGGAAGCTCAGGTCGATCTTGTCCTGCACCTGCACCTGGTTCAGCCCTGGCAGGCGGTACTCGATCGGGTCTTCGACGGTGATGATCTTGCGCTCGGTGTCGTTGAGCGCATTCAGCGCGGCATACAGCGTGGTGGTCTTGCCGCTGCCGGTGGGGCCGGTCACCACCAGCATGCCATTGGGCCGCGCCAGGCAGCGCGCCACAGCGGCAGCCACGTCGGCCGGCAGGCCCAGGTTGTCGATCTGCAGCAGGCCGGCGCTCTGGTTGAGCAGGCGCATCACCACCGATTCACCATGCTGGGTGGGCAGGGTGCTGATGCGCACATCGACACTGCCTTGCTTGAGCTTGACGTGGAAGCGCCCGTCCTGCGGCAGGCGCTTCTCGCTGATGTCCAGCCCGCTCATCAGCTTCAGCCGCAGTGCCACCGCGCCGGCGATCTTGGCATCGGCCTCGGTCTGCACATGCAGCACGCCGTCGATGCGGAAGCGCACCCGCAGCTGCCGCTCCTGCGGCTCGATGTGGATGTCGGACGCACGCGAGCGCAGCGCCTGCTCGAACATGGTGCTCAGCAGCCGCACCACCGGTGCGTCTTCGGTGGTGGCGGTGCTCAGGCCCAGCAGGTCGCCGATCTCGTCCTCGACGTTGGCGATGTCGGCCGTCAGCTCGCGCGCCAGGCCGGCCATCGCGTCGCCGTTGCGGTAGGCCCGGTCCAGCGCGGCCAGCAGGTGGCTTTCGGCCACCACCGCCAGGTCGATCTCGCGCTTGGTCAGGCGCGCCACCTCGTCATAGGCATTCAGGTCGGTGGGGTCGGCCATGGCCACCCGCAAGGGCGCACCGGGCGTGTTCTCGATGGGCAGCGCACGCAGGCGGCGGGCATGCGTCTCGGGCAGCACCGCGGCCACCTCGGGCCGCAGGTTGCGGCTGCTCAGGTCGATGAAAGGGGCGCGCAACTGGCGTGCCACTGCCTTGGCGATCTGCACCTCGGTGACCCATTGCCGGTCCATGAAGATGCGGCCCAGCTTGCGGCCGGTCTTCTTCTGGTCGGTCAGCGCCTCGTCGAGCTGGGCAGGCGTGAGCAGCGCTTCCTGGATCAGCAGGTCGCCCAGGCGGATGCGTTCGGGACGTGGCATGGCGCGGTGCGGCGGGGCGGGCTCAGCGGGTGCCGGTGGCGGCCGTTGCGGCCGCAGCCGGCGGCAGGCCGCCCAGCGTGGGCGCATCGGGCCAGGCCGCGCCATCCTGGATCACGGTGGGCTTGAGCATGATCACCAGTTCGCGCTTGATCGCCACCGTGCCGGTCTGGCGGAACAGGCTGCCGACCACCGGCGCATCGCTGACCACCGGCAGGCCGGTGCGCTCGTCACGCAGCTCCTGCTTCATCAGGCCGCCGATGGCGACGATCTGGCCGTCGCGCACCCGCACGATGGAATCGGTCTCGTTGACCGCGCTGGCGGCCAGCGGCAGGCGGAACGAGCCGAGCGAGCCGAGGTCGATGTTCTTGTTCTTCTCGGTCACGGTGCTGATGGTGGGGTGCACATGCAGCATCACATTGCCCAGCTCGTCGATCTGCGGCGTCACGTCCAGCGAGATGCCCGAGAAGAACGGCTGCAGCGTCAGCGACGGCGAGCTGTTGCTGCTGCTGCCGTTGCTGGTGGTGGTGGTGGTGACACCGGTCACGTACAGCTCGTCCGAGCCCACCTTCAGCACCGCCTTCTGGTTGTTGAGGGTGGCAATGCGCGGGCTGCTCAGCACCTGCACATCGCCCTGGGTCTGCAGGAAGTTCAGCAGCGCCGCGAAGTTGCTGGCCTGGAAGGCCAGGCCGTAGAAGCCGCGGCCCAGGGCGCCGGTGGCCATGTCCACGCCCGCGGCGATGCTGGTGCCGTCGGCACCGGTCAGCCTGCCGGTCTGGCCCAGGCGGGTGCCCGGTGCGGCGCTGCCGATCGCCAGCTGGCCGCTGCCCAGCTTGCCGAAGGCACCCCAGTTGATGCCGGTCTGCGCGTCCTTGCTGAGGCTGACCTCGACGATCTTGGCCTCCAGCATCACCTGGCGCTCGATCGACACCTGCACCGCCTTCAGGTAGGCCTCGACCTGGCGCAGCTCACCCGGCGTGGCCTTGACCACCACCACGCCGGCGGCCGGGTTCAGCACCACCTGGCGCCCGCCGGCACTGCCCACCAGGGCCGCCAGGCTGGCCTGCACCTCACGCCAGAAGTCGGCGTCCGAGGTGGTGCGCACATGGGCGTTGTCGTCGGGCCGGTTGCCCACGCTGCTGTTGCCGCCACCGCCGCCCTGGCTGCTGTTGCCGCTGGCGCCGTTGGCGGTGGTGGCGCCGCTGGTCATGGCGCTGCTGCTGACCCGGATGTCGCTGGCGCCCTGGCGCCGGCCGGGCAGGTAGTTCACCCGGTAAAGCCGCGTCTGCACCGTGTTGGGGTAGACGAAGATGCGGTTGCCGGTGATGCGGTATTCATAGCCGAACAGCTCGCGCAGGGTGTCCAGGGCCTCGGGCACGGTGGTGTCCTTCAGCGCGATCGACAGGTTGCCGGTCACCTCGGGCGAGACGAGCATGTTCCAGGCCGTGCCCTGGGCCAGCTGCAGGAACACCTGCGCCGCCGGGGCGTTGTTGATGGCCAGGTCGAAGCGGGCGTCGGGCGTGGCGGCGCGGGCCGGCGGTGCGGCTGGCTGTGCTGGCTGTGCTGGCTGTGCTGTCTGTGCTGGTTGCGCCGGGGCCTGGGCCACGGTGATGGCAGCAGCCGCCAGCTGCTGCGCTGTCGCCACCGGGCCGGGTTCTGCAGCCGCCTGCACTGGCGTTGCCATCTCCTGCATTGGTGCTGCCACCTCCTGCACTGGTGCTGCCACCGCCGTGGCGGCCACCGCGCGCACCGGCAGTGCAGCCAGGTCGGCCGGTGCAGCCAGGGCCAGGCGCTGGGCGTCGGGCAGGCGGTCGCGCCGCTGCTGCGAGCGCATCAGCGCGCCCAGGTCGGCCAGGTCGGCCAGGTCGGCCAACTGCGCGCTGGCCTCACGCAGGGGCATGCGGCTGTCGGCCATGGCGGGTTGGGCCTGCAGCAGCAGCGGTGCCAGCAGCGGCGCAAGCCAACGGGAGCGGGTCATGGCGCGGTCCTTCCAGCCAGCGACAGGGGGCCTGGCGCGGCACTGGTGGTGGTGGGTGTGGTGGGGGCCTGGCTGCGGTCGGGCAGGCTGGCAGCCGGCGCTGCCAGTGGTTGGGCTGCCGAGGTGCCGGCGGTCGCATCGCCCGCTGTACCGACCCCCGGCGCTGCCTGGAAGCGCGCCGACTGGCTGTGGCTGATGCTGCCCACCGCCTGCTTGGGTGTGCCCGCCAGCAGCCACAGCCGCTCGGGCCCGCGCGGGCCCTGCAGCAGCAGGCCCTGGCTGTCGATGGCCAGCACGGCGCGGCCATCCAGCAGGTCGCCCACCTGTACCAGCCGGCCTTCGACCAGGGCCAGCGCCTTGCCCTGGGCCGGCAGCTGCACCGACTGCAGCCTGGGCAGCGCGGCGGGCGGTGGCGGTGGCGTGGCGGCGCGGGCAGCCGCTGCGATGGCGCGTGCGGTGTCGAGGTTGGCGCGGTGCGGCAGGGCTGCCGCAGCCGGGCCGCCGGGTGCGGTCAGTGCGGCAGGCGGGCGGGTGGGATCGGCCAGCGGGCCTGCTTGGGCAGCGCCTGTTGCGGCGAGATTGGCGGCGACCGCGGCAACAACCGTGGCACCGACAGTGGCACCGACAGTGGCAACAGCACCCAGCAGCAGCGCAGCCGGGCCGGCGATGGGGGGGCGACGAGGTGCCATGCTCAGATCTCCAGCCAGGCGCGGTCGCGGCTCAGGGTGTAGACACGCAGCGTCAGCACCGAGCGGGGGTGCTGTTCCACCTTCAGGCTGACGGCGCCCCACAGCACGCGCTGCGGCAGCGCTTCCATCGCCTGCAGGTAGCCCAGCAAGTCGGCATAGCCGCCTTCCAGCACCAGCTCCACGCCGTGGCGGTACAGGCCGCCGGTGGCCTCGCTGCCCGGTGCCGCGCTGGCACCCTGCGCCGCATTGGCGCCTGGCGTGGCGGCCTGGCCCGGGGCCAGCAGGTCGCTGCGGCCCAGCGAGCGCAGTGCGCGCAGGCGCACATCGCCATGGCGGGCCAGCAGTTGTTCCAGCAGGTCGCGCATGCGTTCGGGGCCGACCAGGCTGTCTTCATGGCTGCGCAGCACGCCATCGCCGTCACGCAGGCGCTGGCGCCACTGCTGCAGGTCGGCGAGTTGCTGGCTTGCCAGTGCCGTGCCCTGCGTCTGCAACCGGGCGATGTCGGCCTGCAGCGCCTGTTGCTGCTGCTGGCCGCTGGCCTGGGCGCTGCGCGCGCCCTGGAAGGCACGCCAGGCCGGTGACAGCCACAGGGCATCAGCCAACATCAGCAGGACGGCCGCAGCGGCGGCCAGCAGTAGCAGCCGCTCGCGCTGGTTGCGCTGGTCGAACCGGCGCATCAGCGCCCGGCTGCGGGCGGCCAGCTGCGCCAGCGGCATCAGGGTGTCCTGGGGCGCAGTCGGGTGGGGCTTCATGGCGTGGCACCCGGGGCGGTGGCCGGGCTGGAGCGCAGCGCGAATTCGGTGTAGGGCAGCGCAGCGCCGTTATTGTCGACACCGCGCAGCGTCAGCTGGGCGAACGGCCTGCCCTTGAAGCGCGGCTCGGCATTGAGCCGGCGCAGGTAGTCGGTGAGCACGCTGCTGTCGGTCATGCGGCCTTCCAGGTCGATGGCCGTGCCGTCGTCGGACACGCCCAGGCCGGTGATCCACAGCTGGCCCGAGGCCTGGCGGGCCAGCGCCAGCAGCAGCTCGGCGTGGCCTTCACGCACACCGGCAGCGCCGGCTTCCAGCGCGGCGCGCACCCGGCGCTGGGTGGCGTCGGCATGCTGCAGGCGGGCCAGTTCGGCCGTTGTGCCGCTGCTGCGCTGTGCCGCCGCCAGTGCGCCCACCTGGGCCCGCAGCGGCGCCATGGCGGCCTGGGCGGCCTGGGCTGTGGCCGTGGCCCGGTCGGCGGCCCACAGCAGGCTCCGGGCGCTGCACCAGGCCAGCACCAGCACGCCGCCCAGCACCAGCAGGCCCTGGCGCGCCGAGAACAACAGCCGCGCCCGCGCGAAGCGTGCGTCGAAAAGGTTGAGTTGCTGGAGCATGTCAGTTCCGCACGGCCGTTCCGAAGGAACTGACATCCCCCTCGGGGGGACGCGAGCGCAGCGAGTCAGGGGGTGGCGTCATCTCAGTTCTCGCGCAAGGCGGCGCCGATGGCGCACAGGTGCTGGTTCAGCAGCACGGGGTCGTCCAGCAGGCCGGGCACGGCGCTCCAGTCCAGGGCATCGTGCAGGTCGAGCGGGGCCACCGGCACATAGAGCAACGGGCCCAGGTGGTCGCACAGGGCCTGCATGCCGGGCATCGGGGTGATCAGCAGGCGGGCCAGCGTCACCTGGCCGAAGGCGCGCTCCACACCGTCGAGCGTGCGCTGCAGTTCCAGGCCGGCCTGTTCCAGGCCTGCGCTGCGTTGGTCGGTGTCGGCGTCGGCGTCGGTATCGGTGTCGACCAGCAGGTTCAGGTCCATCTGCCGCGTGGCCAGCAGCTCACCGCCGTGGGTGACCACCAGCGTGGCATGGCCGTGCTGGCAGTGCAGCAGGGCCTGGGCACGGCCGTCGGGCTCGACCAGGGCGCTGAGGTTGCGCAGCGCGGTTTCGGTGATGTCGATGGCCTGCCAGGGCGCACCGGCGTCGGCCGCGCATTCCACCAGCGGGCCCACCTGGCTGGCGGCGGCGGCCACGGCGATCAATTGCGGCTGGGCGCGGTAGCTGGTGCCCTGGGGCACAGCCAGCACATCCACGGCCGCGCTGTCGACCGGAAAGTCCACCGTGTCCTTGAGCTGCCAGCGCACGGCGGCGGCCCAGTCGCTGCGCGCCACGTCGGCTGGTGCGTCCATGGTGACGCACTGGTACTGGTGGCGCTGCAGCACGGCCACGCAGCGGTGGCGGTGCAGCCCATGCTGGCGGCGCAGGCGCTGCAGCGCGGCCACTGGCTGGCCCCAGGGTGCGCTGGCGGTCCAGCGCACGGCCGGCCTGCCGTCGGCACCAGGCTGCACCAGGGCAAAGGCCGAAGTCGCGCCGGCCGGCGCGCAGGCCACCCAGCCGGGTTGCAGTCCACCACGAGAAAGTCCGAACACCCAGTGCCCCCAAAGATGTGCGGTGACATCGTTTCATGGGGGGTTGGCCGGCATTGGCCGGAAAAGGGGCGGAATCCGGCCCCTCGTCCGGCCCCTCGTCCGGCGCGCACGCCGGCCGGCCCTGCGCCCGGCCCCGCGGCCTGGCGCTGCCGCCCTACTCGTGCCGCAGCGCCTCGATCGGGTCCATGCGGGCGGCGCGGCGCGCCGGAAAGTAGCCGAACAGCACGCCGATGGCGGCCGAGAACACCAGCGACAGCAGGTTGATGGCGGGGTCGAAGGCATAGGGCACGTCCATCCACCCCGACAGGCCCCACGACGCCAGCGTGGCAATGGCGATGCCCACCAGCCCGCCCAGGGCCGACAGCACCACCGATTCGATCAGGAACTGCAGCAGCACCTCGCGCTCCAGCGCGCCCACGGCCAGACGCAGGCCGATCTCGCGGGTGCGCTCGGTCACGCTCACCAGCATGATGTTCATGATGCCGATGCCGCCCACCAGCAGGCTGACGGCAGCCACCGCGCCCAGCAACGTGGTCATCACGCCCATGGTGCCCGACAGGGTTTCGGCCAACTGCTGGGTGTCGAAGATGCTGAAGTTGTCGTCGTCGGCCTCGGCCAGCTTGCGCCGCTCACGCAGCAGCTTGCGCAGGCTGGCCTTCAGCGGGGCGCTGTCGCTGGCCTCGGCCATGGCCACGGCGATGGTGTTGACCCGCTGGTTGCCGGTGACGCGGCGCTGCAGCGTGTGCAGCGGCACCACCACCGCATCGTCCTGGTCGCCCATGCCGCTCTGGCCCTTGGCCACCAGGATGCCGATGATGGTGCAGGAGAACTGCTTGATGCGCAGCGCCTGGCCCAGGCCGGGCGGCGCGTTGGCGCCGGCCGGGGCCGTGGTGGTGGCTGTGGTGGTGGCCGTGGTGGTGGACGTGGCGGTGCCGGCCTGCACCGCGCCGCCGAACAGTTCACGCCGCACCGTTTCGCCGATCACGCACACCGCTGCGCCGGCCAGTTGCTCGTCGGGCTCGAAGCTGCGGCCCTGGGCCAGCTTCCAGT
Source organism: Aquabacterium sp. (assembly GCA_029865965.1). Taxonomy (GTDB): domain Bacteria; phylum Pseudomonadota; class Gammaproteobacteria; order Burkholderiales; family Burkholderiaceae_C; genus Pseudaquabacterium. Next base: position 673 of record JARXAJ010000239.1, on the reverse strand, counting down.
TGCCGGTCTCGAACCAGGCATTGGTGCTGCCGGTCACGCTGGTGGCCCAGTTGCGGCCGTTGGCCACCACGGTGGCGGCGGCGCGGGCCTGCGGCGCCACCGCCGAGATGCCGCCGATCTGGCTGGCGATGGCCTCGGCATCGGCTGCGGTGAACTGCGGCACGCCACCACCGCCGCCACCCCCGCCGGCCAGGCGCTGGCCCGGCATCACCAGCAGCAGGTTGCTGCCCAGGCCGGCGATCTGGTTGCGGATGGACTGGGCCGCGCCATTGCCCAGCGTGACCATGGTGATCACCGCGCTGACGCCGATGACGATGCCCAGGATCGTCAGAAAGCTGCGCAGCAGATTACGCCGTACCGAGCGCAGCGCCAGCAGGAACACGCTCAGCAGCATCAGGGCGCCTGGTGGCCGGCGGCGTGGGGCACGGGGTCGGGCGCGGCGGTGGCCGGGTGGTCGTTGGCCCGGTCGCTGGCGATGTTGCCGTCGACGAAGGTGACCACCCGGCGCGCATAGGCGGCCATGTCGGGCTCATGCGTGACCATCAGCACGGTGATGCCGTGGTCGCGGTTCAGGCCCAGCAGCAGGCCCATGATCTCGTGGCTGCGGGCGGTGTCGAGGTTGCCGGTGGGCTCGTCGGCCAGCACCACCGCCGGCTCGGTGACGATGGCCCGG
>JARXAJ010000234.1 GCA_029865965.1 Aquabacterium sp. | reverse complement strand
CGTTTTCGGCTGTCTCGGGCATGGAGTCGACGCCGTACTGGTCCTTCATCAACTTGTTGATGAAGCGCCAGCCGATGGTGGTGTCGTAGACCGCCGGGTTGCGCGCAAACGCCGTCTCGGCCTTGGGCATGACGAAGGGCGCGCGGCTCATGCTCTCCACACCGCCGGCAATCATCAGCTGGGCCTCGCCGGCCTTGATGGCGCGGGCCGCCGTGCCCACCGCATCCAGCCCCGAACCGCACAGCCGGTTGATGGTGCCGCCGGGCACGCCGATGGGCAGGCCGGCCAGCAGCGCGGCCATGCGGGCCACGTTGCGGTTGTCTTCACCGGCCTGGTTGGCGCAGCCGTACAGCACGTCGGCCAGTTGGTCCCAATCCACTTTCGGGTTGCGGGCCATCAAGGCCTTCAGCGGGATGGCGCCCAGGTCGTCGGTGCGCACGCTGCTCAGGCTGCCGCCGTAGCGGCCGAAGGGGGTGCGGATTGCGTCGCAGATGTAGGCGTGGGTCATGGCGGTCTCCTGGAAGTGGCGGCGATGCGGGCGCAGCGGGGCGTTGCGGCTTTCGCGCGCAGGATCAGTAGGTTTCGAGGTGCAGCCTGCCTTCGCGCTTGAGCGCGCCGCCCATGGCATCCCAGTCCAACCCGGCTGCCGTGGCGATGTCGCGCAGCGCCAGCACCACGCCCTCTTCCATGCTCTTCAAGCCGCAGACGTAGAAAAAGGTGTTGGCATCCTTCAGCATCGGCACCAGGTCGGCAGCGCGCTCGCGCATCGCGTCCTGCACATAGCGCTTGGGCGCCCCGGGCGTGCGGCTGAAGGCAAACGTGGTGTCGATGAAATCCCTGGGCAGGTTCTGCAGCGGGCCGAAGTAGGGCAGTTCCTGCTGGGTGCGGGCGCCGAAGAACAGCATCAGCTTGCCACCTTCGAACTTGCCCGACTGGCGCAACCTGCGGCGCCATTCAGTCATCGCCCGCATCGGCGCGCTGCCTGTGCCGGTGCAGATCATCACGATGTGGCTCTTCGGGTGGTTGGGCATCAGGAAGCTGGTGCCGAACGGGCCGATCACCTGCACGCTGTCGCCCACCTGCAGGTCGCACACATGGTTGCTGGCCACGCCGCGCACCGGCCGGCCCTGGTGGTCTTCCAGCACCCGCTTCACGGTCAGCGACAGGTTGTTGTAGCCCGGCCGCTCGCCGTTGCGCGGGCTGGCGATGCTGTACTGGCGTGCATGGTGCGGCTTGCCATGGGCGTCCAAACCCGGCGGCAGGATGCCGATGCTCTGGCCTTCCAGCACCGGGAAGGGCATGGCGCCGAAGTCGAGCACGATGTGGTGGGTGTCGTACTCGGTGCCCACTTCCGTCACCCGCACATTGCCCGCCACGGTGGCGGTGATGGCCTTCTCCACCGACTTCGGGCCGTAGAGGTTGGTGTAGGCATGGGCGGCCGACCAGGGCGGCAGCGTGCTGCCGTAGGCGGCGGCATTGAACGGCACCACGCCGGCGGCGTCAGCCGTTGTGGCCGCTGCCGGCGCCGGCCCGGCAGCGGCATCCGCCCCGGCGGCGGCCAGCTCCTCTGCAGCCAGCTCGGCCGGCAGCTCATCCCAGGTCAGCTGCTCTTCGGGCGTGTAGGCCCGCGCCAGCGGCATGCTGCGCCAGTTGTCGATGCTGCCGGTGGGGCATGGCGAGATGCAGGCCATGCACAGGTTGCACTTGGCCGCATCCACCACGTAGTTGCGGTCATCGTGGGTGATGGCGCCCACCGGGCAGGTGGCTTCGCAGGTGTTGCAGCGGATGCAGATCTCGGGGTCGATCAAGTGTTGCTTGATCACGCTGACGGCCATGTCCATGGGTGTGCTCCTCGCAGGGTGCCATTGTGCGCAAGGGGCCCGCAGGCCCCTTGCTTTGTCGCCTGTCGTCGGGCGATCAGTTGAAACGGACGTATTCGAAGTCCACCGGCTGGCGGTTGATGCCCATCACCGGCGGTGCGATCCAGTTGGCGAATTGGCCCGGCTCGACCACGCGGCCCATCAGGCCCTGCACATAGGCGCGGTCGGTGGCACTGGGCAGCCACTCATCCTGGCGCTGGGCCCATTCGACCTCGCTGAGCACCTGGCCGTCGGGCGACACCTTCACCTTGCTCAGCGCACCGATGTTGCGGTGGAAGGCCTTGTGCGGCGCCTTCAGCTTGAACGGGATGCCGGCCTTGTCGATCACCTTGTTCCAGCGCTCCACACCGGCCACGCTGTCCTTGATGTAGTCGTCGCGCAGCACCTCGTTCAGGGCGTTGAGCATCGGCACTTCCTTCTCCACCAACTGGCCGTTCACCGCATTGAGCACGCGGTAGGTCTGGCCGCGCAGCTGGTGGTCGTCCATCCGCTTGCCTTCTTCATAGCGGCCCTTGAGGCCGGTGCTGTAGAAGGTGGCGGCGTTGCTGCTCTCATCGGCGCCGAACAGGTCGATGGTGACGCTGAAGTGGAAGTTCAGGTAGCGCTGGATGGTCGGCAGGTCGATCACGCCAGCGGCGCGCAGCTTGGCCGGGTCGTCGGTCTTCAACTCGTTCATCGCCGCGCAGGTGTGGCTGATGACGCGGCTGACACCCGACTCGCCCACGAACATGTGGTGCGCTTCCTCGGTCAGCATGAACTTGGTGGTGCGCGCCAGCGGGTCGAACGCGCTCTCGGCCAACGCGCACAGCTGGAACTTGCCATCGCGGTCGGTGAAGTAGGTGAACATGAAGAAGCTCAGCCAGTCGGGCGTCTGCTCGTTGAAGGCCTGCAGGATGCGCGGGTTGTCTTCCTGGCCGCTGCGGCGTTCCAGCAGGGCTTCGCCTTCTTCACGGCCGTCACGGCCGAAGTGCTTGTGCAGCAGGTACACCATGGCCCACAGGTGGCGGCCTTCTTCCACGTTGATCTGGTAGAGGTTGCGCAGGTCGTACATGCTGGGCGCCGTCAGGCCCAGGTGGCGCTGCTGCTCCACGCTGGCCGGCTCGGTGTCGCCCTGGGTCACGATGATGCGGCGCAGGTTGGCGCGGTATTCACCGGGCACGTCTTGCCAGGCCTTCTCGCCCTTGTGGTCGCCAAAATGGATCTTGCGCTCGGCATCGCCCGGATTCAGGAAGATGCCCCAGCGGTAGTCACGCATCTTGACGTGGCCGAACTGCGCCCAGCCCTGCGGGTCAACGCTGACCGCCGTGCGCAGGTACACCTCGCTGTCGGTGCTGCCCTCGGGGCCCATGTCGCCCCACCAGTCCAGGAAGTTGGGCTGCCACTGCTCCAACGCGCGCTGCAGCGTGCGGTCTTCGCCGAGGTTGACGTTGTTGGGGATCTTCTCGCTGTAGTTCATGGTGCTCATGCTTGTCTGCTCCGGTGTGTGTCTGTTCAGACGCGATTCCAATCGAACTGGGCCTTGTCGCCCTTGCCATAGACCTTCAAGGCCCCCTTCTCGCCGACCGCGTTCGGGCGCTGGAAGATCCAGTTCTGCCAGGCGGTGAGCCGGCCGAAGACGCGGGTGGCCATGCTCTCGGGGCCGTTGAAGCGCAGGTTGGCTTCCATGCCGGTCAGCGCGTCGGGGCTCATGGCCACGCGCTCTTCCACCGCAATGCGCACTTCGTCGGCCCAGTCGATGTCGTCGGGGTTGCTGGTGATCAGGCCCAGCCTGAAGGCGGCATCGGCATCCAGCGGCTGGCCGATCGCAGCGCGCACCGCGGCCAGCGGGGCTTCCTCATCGTAGAAGCGGCGGCCCAGGCGGCCCTGGCCGGTGGCCATCGGGTAGAGCGTGAAATTCGCTTCGCTGACAGCGATCCTGGGCGACTTGGCGGCATCGTCGGGCAGCATCAGCTGGTAGCTGCGGTCGCAGGCCAAGGCCAGCTCCAGCAGGCTGCCGGCAAAGCAGCTGCCGGGCTCGATCAACGCAAACAGGCTGCGGCTGCTGACGTCCAGCCGGCTGAAGCTGCGGCGCAGCAGGCCGATGGTCTCGCGCACCAGCCAGTGGTGCTGGTGCGGCAGCAGGGTGGCGTCCATGGCCAGCGCGGCGCCCACGTCGCCCTGGGTCTTGATGAGCCAGGTGCCGATGTCGAGTTCGTTGGTGCGCATCTGCAGGATGGCGTCTTCCAGCTCGCGGCCCATCTGCAGCGGGTACCAGGCGGCGCCTGCGGCCTCGATGCCGGCCACATCGGTGGGCTGCGGGCCGGCCGGGCCCTGCACGGTGAAGGTGGCGGTGCGCTTGCTGCGGTCGATCTCCACCGTCACATGCTGGTAGCGCAGGGCGTCGGCCTCGTCCACGCGGGCCAGCCGGGGCAGCGCCACGCCCTGGGCATCGGCCGGGCGGTCGCTGCCAGCGGCCAGCTGCAATGCGCGCTCTTGCACCCTGGCGGCAAACTGCGCCGGCTTGGCAATGTCGTCGACCAGGCGCCAGTCCTTGGCCTTCTGGCCGCGCACGCCTTCCACGCTGGTGCAGAACAGGTCGGCCAGATCGTGGCGCACCCGCTTCTTGTCGGTCACGCGGGTCAGGCCGCCGGTGCCGGGCAACACGCCCAGCAAGGGCACTTCCGGCAGGCTGACGGCGCTGCTGCGGTCGTCCACCAGGATGATCTCGTCGCAGGCCAGGGCCAGCTCATAGCCGCCGCCGGCGCAGGCGCCGTTGACTGCAGCCAGGAACTTCAGCCCGCTGTACTGGCTTGAGTCTTCCAGGCCGTTGCGGGTTTCATTGGTGAACTTGCAGAAGTTCACCTTCCAGCTGTGGCTGCTGACGCCCAGCATGAAGATGTTGGCGCCCGAGCAAAACACTTTCTCCTTGGCGCTGGTCACCACCACGGTGCGCACCTGCGGGTGCTCGAAGCGGATGCGGTTGATGGCATCGTTCAGCTCGATGTCCACGCCCAGGTCATAGCTGTTGAGCTTGAGCTTGTAGCCGGGGCGCAGGCCGGCGTTCTCGTCGAAATCGGCCGCCAGCGTGGCCACCGGGCCTTCGAAGCGCAGCTTCCAGTGCCGGTACTGGGACGGGTCGGTCTGGTACTCGACGCGGTCGGCTTGGCTCATCGCTGAATCTCCGAGTAATGCACTATTGTGCGTGTTTGCTGAAGCGGATGGTGCATCTTACTGCACAAGACCGGCGCGTCAAGCGAAAACATGCACTTTTCTGCCTGTCGTGGGCCGGACCAGGGTTCAAGTCGGCAACTGCAGGGCCGCCCGCACCTGCTGGCGCAGCAGCGCAAAGGTGGCGTCCAGCGGCGCGGCGCTGGTGTCCACCGTCATGTCGGCCTTGCCATAGAAGGCCGAGCGGCCCGCCAGAATCTGGCGCAGATCGCTCATCGCCTCGCGGCTGGCGGCCATCGGCCGCAGGTCGCCCTGGGCGGCCACGCGGGCCATGTGGTCCTCGGGGGCAGCCTTGAGCCACACGGTGGTGCAGTGGCTCAGCAAGAGATTGAAGGTGGCAGCATCGCTGACCAGGCCGCCGGGCGTGGCAATCACTGCCTCGGGGTAGATCTGGATCGCCTCTTCCAGCGCGCGGCGCTCGTAGCGGCGGTAGGCGCTCTGGCCATACAGCGCCTGGATCTCGGCGATGCTGCAGCCGGCGAACTGCTCGATCTGCCGGCTCAGCTCAACGAACGGAAAGCCCAGGTCATCGGCCAGCAGCTGGCCGAGCGTGGATTTGCCGGCGCCGCGCAGGCCGATCAGCGCCACCTGCTGCGGCCGGGCGCGGCTGGCACCGGCAGCGCCGCCGCCGGGGCCCAGCAAGTCACCCAGGGCCACGCGGGCGCGGTGCAGCGTGGCCTCGTCGCGGCCTTGCAGCAGTTCCCGGATCAGCAGCCATTCGGGCGAGGTGGTGGTCACGTCGCCGATCAGTTCGGCCAGCGCGCATTGCAGCGCCCCAGCCACCTGCTGCAGCACCAGGTACGAGGCATTGCCGCTGCCGTATTCCAGGTTGGCCAGGTGGCGCTCGCTGACATCGGCAGCCAGGGCCAGGGCTTTGCGGGTCATGCCGCGGGCGGCGCGCAGGCGGCGCACCCGGTCGCCCAAGGCCTGCAGGGCGGGGTTCTTGTCGTCGGCTGCGGGCTCGGCTGGGGCGGGTGCGGCCAGGGCCAGCGCGGTGTCTGCCCCCACGCCAGCGTTCGGTGTTAACCCGGATGAATGCATTATAGTGCTTGACATGGTGGGGTTGCGGCGGTACCTTTCGGGCGCTTGCACAATACTGCATATCACTGGCGTCTGCAAGCCGGTGGTGTTGACGAAAGACCGCACCATGCCCCAGTCTGCCTTGCACACACCGCTGGCCGCCCTGATGGCCCAGACCGCCGACCGGCCGCTGGATGCTGCGCTCGGTGCCTGGCTGAATGCCGGGCACGGCGCCTGCAGCGCCACCTTCGCCACGCTGCAGGACGCCTGCCAGCAAGGCTCGGCCGAGGGCTGGGTGGGGCGCCCGCCCCGCAGCGCCCACCCGCCCACGGTGACAGGCGGGCACGCGCTGGTGCCGTACCTGCTGCCCGAAGGCCGCATCGACTTCACGACGTGAGCCGTTCAGGCCGCCAGGAGACAACCACATGCCCCCGATCGCCAACGTCAGCCCGCCGCCCGAGCGCTTCAACATCGCAGCGCACCTGCTGGCCGCCAACGCCGGCCGCGCCGACAAGGCCGCCTTCATCGACGACCGCAGCACGCTGACCTACGGCCAGCTGGACGAGCGTGCCCGCCGCCTGGCGGCCGCGCTGCGCGTCGCCGGGCTGAAGCGCGAGGAACGGCTGCTGCTGCTGATGCTGGACGGCAACGACTGGCCGGTGGCGTTTCTCGGCAGCATCTACGCCGGCCTGGTGCCGGTGGCCGTCAACACCCTGCTGACTGCGGCCGACTACGCCTACATGCTGGAGCACAGCCGCGCCCAGGCGGTGCTGGTGTCGGGCGCGCTGCTGCCCGCGCTGAACGCTGGCATGGTGCAGAGCGACCACGAGGTGCAGCAGGTGGTGGTGTCGCAGCCCCTGGCGCCGCTGCGGGCGGGGCCTTCGGATGGCGCCCCGCTGCACCCGGCCGAGGTGGAGTTCGACGCCTTCCTCGGCGCAGCCGCGCCGCTGCAGAAGCCGGCAGCCACCAACGCCGACGACCCCGCCTTCTGGCTGTATTCCAGCGGCTCGACCGGCCGGCCCAAGGGCACGGTGCACAGCCAGGCCAACCCGTACTGGACCTGCGAGCTGTATGGCAAGGCGGTGCTGGGCCTGGCCGAATCCGATGTGTGCTTCTCGGCCGCCAAGCTTTACTTCGCTTACGGCCTGGGCAACGGCCTCACCTTCCCGATGAGCGTGGGCGCCACCACCCTGCTGATGGCCGAGCGGCCCACGCCCGACGCCACCTTCAAGCGCTGGCTCGGTGGCGTGGGTGGCGTCCAGCCGACCGTGTTCTACGGCGCCCCCACCGGCTTTGCCGGCATGCTGGCCCACCCTGCCCTGCCCGCCGCAGCCGACGTGGCGCTGCGCCTGGTGTCATCCGCTGGCGAGGCCCTGCCGGCCTAGATCGGCGAGCGCTTCCACCGACACTTCGGCGTCGACATCGTCGACGGCATCGGCAGCACCGAGATGCTGCACATCTTTCTGTCGAACCGGCCCGAGAAAGTGCGCTATGGCAGCACAGGCTGGCCGGTGCCGGGCTATGAAGTCGAACTGCGGGCTGAGGCCGGCGGCCCGGTGCCGCTGAATGCCGACGGAACCAGCGAACCCGGCGACCTGTTCATCCACGGCCCCAGCGCCGCGATGATGTACTGGGGCAACCGCCAGAAGACGCGTGACACCTTTCAGGGCGGCTGGACCAAGAGCGGCGACAAGTACGTGCGCAATGCCGACGGCAGCTACACCTACAGCGGCCGCTCGGACGACATGCTCAAGGTCAGCGGCATCTACGTCAGCCCTTTCGAGGTGGAAGCCACCCTTGTGCAGCACCCCGCCGTGCTGGAGGCCGCGGTGATCGGCGTGCCCGATGCCGAGGGACTGACCAAGACCAAGGCCTTCGTCGTGCGCAAGGCCGGCGCCACCGTGACCGAAGACGAGCTCAAGGCCTTCGTCAAGGACCGGCTGGCGCCCTACAAGTACCCGCGCCTGATCGCCTTTGTCGACGACCTGCCCAAGACAGCCACCGGCAAGATCCAGCGCTTCAAGCTGCGGGACCAGGAGAAGGCTGCGGGATGACCTCTGCGCTGGTCAGCGTCGATTGGGCGGGCCGGCCGGTGCAGATCGAGCATGCCTGGGTGGGCGTGCACGATGCGGCGGCGCCGCTGCTGGTGTTTCTGCACGAGGGCCTGGGCTCGGTGTCGATGTGGCGTGATTTCCCTGGCCGGCTGTGCCGCCTGCTGGGCTGGCGCGGGCTGGTGTACTCGCGCCCGGGTTACGGCCAATCCACGCCCCGCGCCACCGACGAGCACTGGGGCCCCGACTTCATGCACCGCCAGGCCGAGGAGCTGCTGCCGGCCCTGCTGGCCGCGCTGGGCGTGCACAGCCGCTACAGCCTGTTCGGCCACAGCGACGGCGGCAGCATCGCCCTGCTGCATGCGGCGCACGCACCGCAGCGCGTGGCAGCGGCCGTGGTGCTGGCGCCGCACATCCTGGTCGAGCCCATCAGCCTGGCCAGCATCGGCCAGGCACGCGACCAATACATCAACAGCGACCTGCACGGCCGCCTGGCGCGCCACCATGCCGATGTGGATTCAGCCTTCTTCGGCTGGAACGACATCTGGCTGGCGCCCGAGTTTCTACCGTGGGACCTGCGCCCCCGGCTCCCCTACATTCGGTGCCCGGTGCTGGCCATCCAGGGCGTGGACGATGTCTACGGCACGATGGCCCAGATCGACGGCATTGCCGACGCCCTGCCCGGCACCCGGCTGCTGAAGCTGCCCGCTTGCGGCCATTCCCCCCACCGCGACCAGCCCGAGGCTGTGGTCGCTGCCTGCCAGGCCTTTCTGGCAGGTGTCACTTCCCATCAGGAGACTTAGACGATGCACACCCCCTTCCTGCGCACGGCCCTGGGCCTGGCGGCCACGCTGCTGGCGTCTTCCACTGTGCTGGCCCAGGCCCAGCCGCCGTTGAAGGTGGGCCTGATGCTGCCCGCCACCGGCACCTTTGCCGCGCTGGGCACGGCCATCGAAAACGGCTTCAAGCAGTATGTGGACGAGCAGGGCGGCAAGCTGGGCGGCCGCAGCATCCAGTACTTCAAGGTCGACGACGAGAGCGATCCGTCCAAGGCCACCGACAACGTCAACAAGCTGATCAAGCGCGACGCAGTCGACGTGATCGTGGGCACGGTGCATTCGGGCGTGGCCCTGGCCATGGCGCGTGCGGTGAAGGAAAGCAACACCTTGCTGATCGTGCCCAATGCCGGTGCCGACGCGATCACCGGCCCGCTGTGCGCGCCCAACATCCTGCGCAGCAGTTTCAGCAACTGGCAGCCGGGCTTCGCCACCGGCGTGGTGGCCGCACAGAAGGGCTACAAGCGGGCCATGACCATCACCTGGAACTACGCCGCCGGCAACGAGACGGTCAAGGGCTTCACCGAGGCCTTCGAGAAGGGCGGCGGCAAGGTGACGAAGGACCTGACTCTGCCCTTCCCCAATGTGGAATTCCAGGCCCTGCTGACCGAGATCGCAGCGCAGAAGCCCGACGTGGTGTTCGCCTTCTTCGCCGGCGGCGGCGCGGTCAAGTTCGTCAAGGACTACGACGCAGCCGGCCTGAAGAAGACCGTGCCTTTGATGGGCTCGGGCTTTTTGACCGACGGCACGCTGGAAGCGCAGGGCGCATCGGCCCAGGGCCTGCTGACATCGCTGCACTATGCCGACGGCATCGAGACACCGCGCAACACCGCCTTCCGCAACAAGTACGCCGTGGCCTACAAGATGCAGCCCGACGTGTATGCCGTGCAGGGCTATGACGCGGCGCAGCTGCTGGGCGCGGGCCTGAACGCGGTGAAGGGCGACTTCACCAAGCGTGATGCGATGGTGGCGGCCATGCGCAAGACCCCGGTGGACAGCCCGCGCGGCAAGTACACGCTGAGCGCGGCGCACAACCCGGTGCAGGACTTCTACATCCGCGAAGTGAAGGGGCGCGAGAACGCGATGACCGGCGTGGCCGTCAAGGTCCTCCCCGACCCCGCCCGCGGCTGCAAGATGTGACCCAGGCCCACCCCCGAAGGCGCTTCGCGCCTCCCCCTCAAGGGGGCGCCCCCAGTGGCCCGGCAAAGCCGGTTCCACGGCGGCTGTTTGACTGACCGCCGCGCCACATCTTGCCCTTCGTTGACGAATTGTCTGCATGGACCTCGCCACCTTCCTCATCCAGTGCCTGAATGCACTGCAGTACGGGCTGCTGCTGTTCCTGGTGGCGGCGGGGCTGACGCTGATCTTCGGGATCATGGGCGTGATCAACCTCGCCCATGGCAGCTTCTACATGATCGGCGCGTACATGGCCTTTGCGCTGGCGCCGGTGGTGGCGGGCACCTTCGGCGGCGGCTTCTTTGCCTCGCTGGCGGTGGGCACGGTGCTGGCGGTGATGCTGGGCTATGTGCTGGAGTGGGCGTTCTACAGCTACCTGTATGAACGTGAACACCTGCAGCAGGTGCTGATGACCTACGGCCTGATCCTGGTGTTCGAAGAACTGCGCAGCCTGATCGTCGGTGACGACGTGCACGGCGTGCAGCCGCCACCGCTGCTGGCCGGCACCATCGCGCTGGGCGACATGATGACCTACCCGGTCTACCGGCTGTTCATCAGCGGCGTGTGCCTGCTGCTGGCGCTGGGCATGTGGTTCGTGTTCACCCGCACCCGGCTGGGCATGATGATCCGCGCCGGCAGCACCAACCGCGAGATGGTGCAAAGCCTGGGCGTGGACATCAAGTTCCTCTACCGCGTGGTGTTCGCCGCCGGCGTGGCGGTGGCGGTGCTGGCCGGCATGGTGGCTGCACCGGTGTCGTCGGTCTACCCGAACATGGGCAGCCAGGTGCTGATCATCTGCTTCGTGGTGGTGGTCATCGGCGGCATCGGCTCGATCCGCGGCGCACTGCTGGCTGCGCTGCTGATCGGTGTGGTCGACACCTTCGGCAAGGTGATCTTTCCGCAGGCCGCCGGCGTGCTGGTCTACGTGCTGATGGCACTGATCCTGCTCTGGAAGCCGGCGGGTCTCTTCAAGGCTGGATGAGCACGATGACCCCATCCCCCAAGGCCCTGTTCGTCGCCCTCAGCCTGGGCGGCCTGGCGCTGTACCCGCTGGCCGCTGGCGACTACGGCATGGACCTGGTGACCAAGATCATGGTCTACGCCATCTTTGCGCTCAGCCTGGAACTGCTGGTGGGCACCACCGGCCTGGTGTGCTTCGGCCATGCGGCGTTCTTCGGCATCGGCGCCTATGCCGCCGTGCTGCTGTCGCCCGACAGCGACGCCGGCCAGCTGCTGTGGCTGCTGCCGGCCTGCGTGGGCGCGGCGGCGGCCTATGCGCTGTTCATGGGTGCGCTCAGCCTGCGCACCCAGGGCGTGTACTTCATCATGGTGACGCTGGCCTTCGCCCAGATGGCCTACTACATCGTGCACGACACGCCGCTGGGCGGCGGCACGGACGGCATCTACCTGAATGTGAAGCCGGTGCTCAGCCTGGGCGGCAGAACCTGGCTGAACCTGGATGGCGACCGCACCATCTACTTCTTCACCTGGGCCTGCCTGGTGGTGGTGTTCGGCTTCCTGGGCCTGCTGCTGCGCAGCCGCTTCGGCCGTGCGCTGGCCGGCATCAAGGCCAATGAGCAGCGCATGCGTGCCACCGGCTTTTCCACCTACCCCTACAAACTGGCGGCCTTCGTCATCTCGGGCGCCATTGCCGGGCTGGCGGGCTTTTTGTTCGGGGTGAAGGACGGCTACGTCAACCCCGAGTTGATGGGCTGGCACCTGTCGGGCGCCGTGCTGATCATGATCATCCTGGGCGGCCTGGGCCACTTGCGCGGTGCGCTGATCGGCGCCTTCGCCTTCGCCCTGCTGCAGGAGTTCTTCAAGAGCGAAGCGATCTTCGCTGGCTTTGCCAAGCACTGGCACCTGGGCCTGGGCCTGACCATCATTGCCAGCGTGGCCCTGCTGCCCAACGGCCTGGTGGGCCTGCCGGCGCTGTGGCGGCAGCGGCTGCTGGGCGAGGCCGGGTCAGCGGGACGCGGGCCGGGCGCCGGGCGGCGCACAAGCCGGCCCGCGATCCCCTCGGGGGATCGGCCAGCGGACCCGTCGGGCGAGGGGCACGCATGAGCGACATCCTGCTCAAGGGCCAGGGCATCACCCGCCGCTGGGGTGGCCTGGTCGCCGTCAATGACGTGGCACTGGACTTGAAGCGCGGCCAGGTGCATGCCGTCATCGGCACCAACGGCGCGGGCAAGAGCACGCTGATCAACATCCTGTCGGGCGAGATCCCGCCATCGGCCGGCACGGTGCAACTGCTGGGGCAGGATGTCACCGCCTGGTCGCAGCCCCGGCGCGCCCGCGCCGGCCTGGGCCGCAGCTACCAGCGCACCACCATCTACCCGGCCTTCAGCGTGCTGGAGAACTGCCGCCTGGCCGCGCAGGCCCGCACGCCCAAGCCCTGGCACTGGTGGCAGAGCGCCCAGCATTGCGAGGCCAGCCTGGGCGCAGCCCGCCATGCCACGCAGCAAGCCGGCCTGTCCGACGTGCGCGAGCGCCCGGCCGGCAGCCTGTCGCACGGCCAGAAGCGCCAGCTGGAAATCGCCATGTGCCTGTCCACCGCGCCGCAGGTGCTGCTGCTCGACGAACCCCTGGCCGGCATGGGCGCCGAAGAGACCGACCGCATGCTGGACCTGCTGGCCACCCTGAAGCAGCAGCACGCCATCCTGCTGGTCGAGCACGACATGGACGCGGTGTTCCGCATCGCCGATGTGATCACCGTGATGGTCAACGGCGCAGTGATCTTCAGCGGCGCACCGGATGCGGTGCGGTCCAGCCGCGAGGTGCAGGCGGCCTACCTGGGGGACCACTGAGATGACCCAGGCAGAACTGATCCTGGATGCCCACGACATCCACGCCTGGTACGGCAGCAGCCATGTGCTGCACGGCGTGGCCCTGCAGATCGCCAGGGGCGAGACGGTGGGCCTGCTGGGCCGCAACGGCATGGGCAAGAGCACGCTGATCCGCAGCCTGCTGGGCCATGTGGCGCAGCGCGACGGCCAGATCCACCTGTTCGGCCGCGACATGTCGCGCGGCAAGCCGCACGAGATGGCGCGCCTGGGCGTGGCCTATGTGCCCGAGGGCCGCGGCATCTTCCCCAACCTGAGCGTGCGCGAGAACCTGGTGATGGCCGCCAGAACGCCCAAGGACACGGGCCGAGACAACCAGCAGGACTGGACCCTGGACCGGGTGCTGGCCACCTTCCCGCGCCTGGCCGAGCGCATGACCAACCTGGGCGCGCAGCTGTCGGGCGGCGAGCAGCAGATGCTGTCGATCGGCCGTGCGCTGATGACCCACCCGTCGCTGATCATCCTGGACGAGGCCACCGAAGGCCTGGCCCCGCTGATCGTGGCCGAAATCTGGCGCGTGATCGGCGACATCCGCGCTGCCGGCATCGCCACGCTGATCGTCGACCGCGACTACCGCAAGGTGCTGGCGCGCAGCGACCGCGCCCTGGTGCTGCAGAAGGGCCAGGCGGTGCTGGCCGGGCCGTCGCAGGCGGTGGCGGCCGACCCGGCGCTGGCGGGTTTTCTGGGGGTGTGACGTGAAACAGTGGATGGCGGACACACCTACACGCATGTCGGCGCTGAACTGCATGGCCTCAAGGTCAGCGAGGGGCTCGTCGCTGCCGGTTGTGTTTGCTCTTGAAAGCCGGCGTTCGGAGGTTTGGGCGATCGCGCCGGCTCGGGTGGGCCTGTTTTGCTACGTGTCCCCCGCCACCGCACACCGGCTTCGCCGGCGCACAGTGGCTCCTCCTTGACCCGCGTCAGCCAGTCACCCGCCGTCCTCGTCCTGGACACAGCGGCGGCGCCCGAAGGCCAAAGACCCGCGCGCCACGGTGGTGCC
>JARXAJ010000121.1 GCA_029865965.1 Aquabacterium sp. | reverse complement strand
GAGTACCGCCTGGCCCTGTGCCATGCGGTGGCCGGCCACGGCGCAGCGGCGCTGCAACATGCGCAGCTGTGCCTGGCCGGCTGTGCTGCTGCAGGCAGCGCCGCCGACGCGGTGGAGCATTTCTTCGCGCACGAGGCCCTTGCCCGCGCCCACCACGTAGCGGGCGATGGCCCGGCGGCGGCAGCAGCACGGGCCACGATGGCGGCACTGCTGTCGCAGATCGACAGTGCCGACGGCTTGCGCGCCTGGTGCGCCGAGGTGCTGGGCGCGACACCCGGATGAGCCCAGGGCCGGCGCCAGAACGACAAAGCCGGCCCAGGGGCCGGCTTCGCTCAAAGACAAACCGGGCCGCGCGGGCCCGGTGTGCGTCACATCACTTCAGATGGCCGTTGATCAGCTTGGTCATCTCGAACATCGACACCTGGGGCAGCTTGAAGATTTCCTTCAGCTTGGCATCGGCGTTGATCATGGTCTTCTTGTCCTTGTCCTGCAGGCCGTTCTTCTTGATGTATTCCCAGACCTTCTTGGTGACCTCGGTGCGGGGCACGGCCTTGTCACCAATGATGGCGGCCAGGGCAGGGCTGGGGGTCATGGGCTTCATGAAGGCGGCGTTGGGCGCGCGCTTCTTTGCCGCTGCCTTCTTGGCGGTGGCCGCCGTCTCGGCCGGGGCGGTCTTCTTTGCCGGTGCTGCCGCCGTCTTGGCCGCAGCTGCGGGCATGGCCGCCGCCTTCTTGGCCGGAGCGGCCTTCTTCGCCGCCGGCGCCTTCTTGGCCGGGGCGGCCTTCTTCGCAGTTGCCATGTTCATTCTCTCCATCACGTGAGTGGTTGATGCGCCGAAGTGCCCGGGCCGCTGGCTCTTGAACCGGCGATGCTCTCTGTGGCCTTCAGCGGGCGCAATGGTACTGCCAGCCATGGGTGCTGAGAAGCTGTTTTCATAGGTAAAACCGCCGCGTCAAGGCCCTGAAGCACGGTTTTGTCGCCACCAGGCATCACCTGGGGCCTGCGGCAGGCTGCCAACCCTGCCTGCGGGGCGGCACACCAGCGGCAACACGGGGCGGCGGGCCGGCCTGCGGCGGTATGCTGCACGCCATGAAACTGATCATCCGTTGGTTGTTGCTGGCAGCTGCGCTGCTGCTGGTGGCCTACCTGTACCCCGGTGTCTCGGTGGACAGCTTTGGCGCGGCCATGATCGCAGCGCTGGTGCTGGGCCTGCTCAACACCCTGGTGCGGCCACTGCTGGTGCTGCTGACGCTGCCGGTGACGGTGGTCACGCTGGGCTTGTTCCTGTTCGTCATCAATGCGCTGATGTTCTGGTCGGCCGCCGGGGTGCTGAGCGGCTTCAATGTCACCGGCTTCGGCGCCGCGCTGATCGGGTCGGTGATCTACAGCCTGTGCAGCATGGTGATCGACGTGGCGATGGAGCGGGTGTTCAGCCGCAGCCCGGGCTGAACCTGGCCGCACCCCTGATGCGTTAGGGCGCGGTGCCTGGCTAGTCGGGTATGTCGTCGCGGCGGCGGTCGCCGGGGCGGCGCTCATCGGCCAGCAGCTGGCGGCGCAAGGCCTGCAGGTCGCGCAGCCGGGCGTCGATGACCGATGCCTCGATGAAGTCGATGCCGGTACCGCCCGCCCGCGCCAGCTGCTGGCCGGCACGGAACCGGTCGATGGCACCCGGCAGGTTGCCCAGCGCGGCCTGCGCCTCGGCTTCGGCCCGCACCGCCCGCAGCGGCAGCCCCAGCTTGCCAGCGGCCTGTGCCAGCGCCTGCCAGACGGCGGCGTCATCCCGGTGCACCGTGGCCCAGGTGTGCAAGGCCTCCACGCTGGGCCGCAAGATGGGCGCCCGGCCATCGGCCAGGGCCCATTCGGCCTGCAGCAGCAGGCCGGTGCGCCCGCCATCGACCAGGCCTTCAGCGGCCAGCAGGCGGCCGGCCTGGGCCGGGTCGCCCCGGGCCAGCGCGAGCTGCACCGCCAGTTGCGCCAAGGCGCGGCGGGCCGGGCCATCACCGTGCTGGGGTGACGCAGCCAACAAGCCAGCAGCCGCCTGTTGCGCGCGATCGGCCCGGTCGAAGTCGCGCAGGCCGGCCGAGGCCAGGGCGGCGGCATACAGGCCGTGCAGCCGGTCAGCCAGCGGCAGCTGGTCCATGGTGGCGCGGCCGTCGAAGTCTTGCAGCTTGCGCAGGGCTTGCACGCCGGGGTCCATCAACACCCGGGCGCGGGCCTGCATCAGCACATGCAACAGTGGCGCCGGGGGCAGGCTGCTGGCCAGGGCGCCGGCCTGCACCATCTGCCGCGCCTCGCCGATGCGGTCGGTCGTCAACGGGTGGCTGCGCAGGTAGGGGAAGCCGCCGCTGTCGTTGAGCCGGCTGGCGTTGTCGAGCTTGTCGAACATGGCCGACATGCCGGCGGGCGCAAAGCCGGCACCGGCCATCGTGGCCAGGCCGTTGCGGTCGGCTTCACGCTCCATGTCGCGCGAGAAGTTCAGCTGCGCCTGCAGCATGGCCGCCTGGCCACCCATGATGGCGGCCTGGGCGACGTCCGGGCTGCCGGCACGGCTGGCCACCAGCAAGCCCAGCAGCATCGCCGCCAGGCTGAGCGTGCTGCTGCGTGATGCGGCCGACATGCTGCGGGCGATGTGGCGCCGGGTGACATGCGCCAGCTCATGCGCCAGCACCGACGCCAGCTCATCGGGCGTGGCGGTGATGGCGATCAGGCCCAGGTGCACGCCGACATAGCCGCCGGGCAAGGCAAAGGCATTGACCGAGCGGTCACGCACCAGGAAGCTTTCGTATGGAAACAGGCGCTCGGTGTCGGCATCGATGTCGCCCTGCTGGCGGGCGGTGCGCACCAGTGGTGCCCACAGGCTGTGCAGGTAGTCCAGCAGCTGGGCGTCGTCCAGGTAGGCCGGGTCGCGGCGGATCTCGCGCATGATCTGCTCGCCGATGCGCTTTTCCTGGTTCAGGTTGAAGTCATCGGATGCGGATTCACCCAGCGCGGGCAGGCGCACCGGTGGCTGCTGCTGGCCCTGCGCCTGCGCGGGCAGCAGGCTGCCCAAGCCGATGCACAAGGCCAGCGCCGCACAGGGCACGCGCCGGCGCCATGCCAGCAGCGGCGGGCGGCGATGGGGGAGCGGTCGGTCAGTCAAGCAGCATGTCCGGGCAGGGATGGCGAAGTGCTCACCTATCATCCCACCGCGCCATTGCCCGCATGTTTCCCCCGCCATGACCTTGCCCACCAACCCACCGCCCGACGCTGCAGCCGGCGCGCCGCTGACCCACTTCGACCGCCAGGGCCAGGCCCACATGGTGGACGTGGCGGCCAAGGCCGAGACCCACCGCAGCGCCCGCGCCGTGGGCAGCATCCGCATGCTGCCGGCCACGCTGGCGCTGGTGGCCGGCGGCACGGCCAAGAAGGGTGATGTGCTGGGCATCGCCCGCATCGCCGCCATCCAGGCGGCCAAGCGCACGGCCGAGCTGATCCCGCTGTGCCACCCGCTGCCGCTGACCCATGTGGCGGTCGACTTCCAGATCGACGCGGCGGCCAGCGCGGTGCACATCAGCGTGCAGGCCGAGACCGTGGGCAAGACCGGCGTGGAGATGGAGGCGCTGACCGCCGTGCAGGTGGGCCTGCTGACGGTCTACGACATGTGCAAGGCCGTTGATCGCGGCATGACCATCACCGACGTGCGCCTGCTGGAAAAGCAGGGCGGCAAGTCGGGTCACTGGGTGGCTGACGGTCGACATTGCCAGGACCCCACCGATTCTCCGGCCGACTCCTGACGGGTTCCATGCCCTCAGGCACTGGGGACACGTCGGCCTTGAACCGGTCATCGTTCGTCATCTGTTCCTCGGCGACCGCTCGGGGGTGCCGCTTAAGCATGCCGAGCCAGCGTCTAAAGAGGTTTGAGGATCGGGTTCGTTGGTCGGGGTCGGTCTTGATGTGGCGGGGTTGCAATTCAGGCGCCGAGTAAGCGGCGCTCGAGCAGGGTCTTCAGGTTGCGGCGGCTGTCGGCGATCAGCAGTACGTTCACCTGGTCACCCACCACGCGGTAGAAGATCCGCCAGGGGCGCACCACAAGCTGGCGGAAGTCACGCACCCCCAGGGCCAGCAGCTCTGGGGGCCAGCTGCCGCGTTCGGGCGACAGTGCCAGGCTGTGGATCTGCTCACGCAGGCGCTCGAACACCTTGTCGGCGCGTGCCGGTGATGCTTCCAGCGCGATGTGGTCGTAGATTTCGTCCAGGTCGCGCTCGACGGCGGCCGCCAGCGAGACACGCGTGGGGCGAGGCATCTGGTCAGGCGGCAGACTTGGTGGTGGCAGCGCGTTTGCGGGTGAGCACACGGTCGAATGCCTCGTCGACCGAGGTCACCCGTCCTTCCTGTACATCGCGTTCGCCCATGGCCAGCAGCTTCAGCAGGGCCAGGGTTTCCTGCTGCTGTTCGTAGCTGACCACGTCCATCAGCACGGCCTTGGCCTCGCCGTTCTGGGTGATCAGCAGGGGTTCACGCTCGTCGGCAAGGCGTTGCAGGGCCTCTGCGGCATTGGTCTTGAGCCAGCTGATGGACTTGACCTGGGTGGAGTAGCGCATGGCAGTGGCCTCGCAGCGGGAACGGGTAGGACTGAATATAGACTGATTAAGGTCCGGATTGGATGCTTGTTGCGGTGTACGCACGCAGCCAGGGTGAGCGCGCTCAGGCGGCATCGTTCCAGACCTCGTCTTCCAGCTCGGCCAGCACTTCCCGGCCCTGGCCATTGAACACGGTGTCGATGGCACGAAAGCCGCCGTGGGCCACGTAGGCGCCCTGGCTGAAGGTGGCCTCATCCACCACCACCGTGTCCTTCAGCGTGGTGGCGATGCGCTCCAGCCACTTGCGCTGGGGTGTGGTCCAGGCCCGGCTGGCCAGCAGGCGGGCCACGGCTTTGTCGACACGGTTGCTGAAGGGCACCAGGGGCGAGCCCAGCGCCATTTGGCGGATGTAGCCGATCAGGGTGGCGGCCAGGTCTTCTTGCCGGGCCTGGGCCCAGGCGGTGCGCACATGGGCCTCGGTGAACTGGTGCTGCGCCAGCGTCGCCATCAGCGTACGCAGGTGCCCGGCAGTGAGGTCACGCGGGTGGGTCAGCACGATTTGCAGGGCCGCATTGCGGTTCACGTTGTCAGCGATGAAGCGCTGGAAGGCGCTGAGGTAGTCCTCGGGCCGGGTGTAGGCACCCCAGCCGTGCATCGGGATGGCGGTAGGCCGAGATGTCGTCGGCCTCGTCGCGGAATTGCAGCTCCCCTGCGCCCATCTCGCGGTCGAGGATGTAGCCGCGGTGGGCCTCGTCGATGATGGTGCAGGCGTAGCGGTCGACTGGCATATCGCCAGGCTCACCACCGAACAGGCGGCTGGCCATGCCCTGCACCGTCGCCACATGCACCCGGGTAACGCTGTCGGGCGTGATGTCCGTTAGCTCCTTCAGGTCGTAGATCTCGGGTCTCGGCCTCGTCCAGGTCGATCACACCGGTGGCCTGCTGGATGGCTTGGCGCAGCGCCAGGGGTGGTTTGCCTGCTGCGGCCTGAGGGGATTCGAGGATGGCCTTCAGTTCACGGTCGAACTCGGCTTCCAGGCGCTTGCGCTCGGCTTCTTCGGCCTGGGCAAGCTGTTCCCACAGCTGCCGCTCCTGAGTTTGAGCTGCAGCGGCAACTTCTACCTGCAGCCGCTGCTCGTGTTCAGTGGCGGTGGCGTCCGCATGCGCATCCGGACGAGGTAGCGCCCGTTGCATTCGATGATCGATGCCATGGTGTGATCCCGGTAGTGGTTGGATCACCCGTGGATCCAATCAGCTTTCCGACCCCCTTTTTCACAGGTCAGGTCTACGACATGTGCAGGGCGGTTGATCGCGGCATGACCATCACCGACGTGCGCCTGCTGGAGAAGCAGGGCGGCAAGTCGGGTCACTGGGTGGCTGAGGGCGCTGGCTGAACTGCTGCCGGGGCGGGCGGACGTTGCGGCATCAGCGGCGGCAGCGCGGCCAGATCACGCCAGTTGTGCACCCGTTGCGGCACCTGGCACTGGAACGGCAGGCCAGCCACTGCCGCACCGGCCCGGCAGGGCGAGAAGAACGCGTCCGCATCGGGGTTGCGGAAGTCGCGCAGGCGCTGGGCCACCCAGCGCGCTTCATCCAGGTGGCCGCTGTCGGCCAACTGGCGTGACCAGGCCATCATCAGGCGCGTGTCGAGCAAGGCATGGACGGCGCGCATCACGCCCAGCGCCTGGCTGGCGGGCGGCGCCTCATTGGTGGCGGCGGCGTAGTCGGCCTGGTGGGCGAACAACGGGCTGGCCTGGCCACGGGCGATGCGCTCGGCCAGGGAGCCGCTGCCATCGGTGGGGGCATAGATCACCACGGCACGCTGGTAGTCCGCCACCGCCAGCAGGCCGGCACCGGTCATCACCAGGCCGGCGGCCAGACCGGCAGCGGAAGGTGGGCGTGACCGGTCAGCGCCGGCTGCGGCCGGCAGCCCCAGCACCAGGCCCCAGGCCAGTGCGGTGGGCAACAGAAAGTAGGCGTACCACAGCGGGTACTCGACCAGGCTGTGGATGGCCACCAGCAGCACCAGCACCAGCGCGGCCCGGCTGGCGGCTGCGGTGGCGTCATCAGCCGGCCGGGCGGCCCGCCGCCAGGCCTGCCACAGCGCCACCACCAGCAAGGCCAGCACCAGCAGCGACAGCGGCAGGCCCAGCTCCACCATCAGTTGCAGCGGCAGGTTGTGGGTGTGGTCAAAAAAGGCGGTGGGCCGATTGATGAACGGCGTCATCGACCAGGCGAGGTTGAATTCGCCGAAGCCGGTGCCTGTCCAGGGGTTGGCCGCGATCAGCAGCAGCGCATTGCGCCAGATGTTGGGGCGGGCATTCGGGCTGGATTCGCCCAGGCCGCCGCCGTCGGCTGCCAGGCGGGCGCCTGCGCCCAGCGCCTGCTGGCTGACATCGGCCCACCAGGCCACGCCGCCCCAGACCAGCAGGTACAACAGCGGCGCCGCCAGCAAGGCTAGGCGCGCGGTGCGCGGCAGGCGCCGGTCGACCAGGCCCCACAGCAGCAGCAGCAACAGCCCGGCCGCGCCCGTGCGTGAGGCGGTGAGCTCCACACACAGCACCAGCAGCGGCATCAGCAGGGCCAGCACTAGGCCCGGCAGCTGGCGCAGCGCATGCAGCGCCACCGCCGCCACCAGGGCCCACAGCAACAGGCTGCACAAATGGTTGGGCTGGCGCAAGTTGCCCACGGCGCGGCCTGGCAGGCCGGAGGTGGCGATCCAGTTGCCGTCGGCCCAGCCGGGCGCGAACACCTGCACCAATGCCACCGCGCAGCCCAGCATACCGGCCAGCAGCAGGCCCCAGGCCAGCGCGGCGAAGGCGCGCAGGCCGTTGCCGCCGTGGGCTGCAGAGGCGCCCGCCTGCAACAGCAGCGCGGCACCAGCCAGCAGGCCCAGGGCCTGCAGTGCCAGAGAACGGGGCAGCATGCCCCACAGCCACGAACCCGCCGCCGCCACGCCCAGCAGGCCCAGCGCAGCCTGCAACGGCAAGGTGCCCCGCATGGGTGCCAGGCGCGGCGCCAACACCGCCACCACGGCGCCCCACAACGCCACCGCCAGGCACTGGTTCAGCAGCGTGGCAGACGGCGGCTGGTTATAGGCCAGCAGGGTGGGCACGCCGGCGGACAGCAAACAGGCGGCCAGCAGGGCGGCGCCAGCCCGGTCAGTGCCGGTCATGCAGGCGTCGACACCCAGCTGACGAGCCTGAGCCCGGGCACGCACGCAAACGCGCGCAGGTTGTGGCTCACGAGGGTGACATCGAGCGCCAGTGCCTGGGCGGCGATCTGGGTGTCCAGGGGGCCGATGGGGGTGCCGGCCTGTTCCAGCGCCGCACGCAGCCGTCCGCAGGTTTCTGCGGCCACGGCATCAAAGTGGGCAATTTCCAACGGCTCCAGAAACTGCCGCAGTGCTGCCTGGTTGCGCGCTGACCCAGTCTGGGCCACACCAAAGTGCAGCTCGGCGGCCGTGATGCTGGAGATGCCGAGCCCTGCTGCGGCGTTGGCGCGCAATTGCGCCAGCACCTCTGAGGGGCGGTGCTTCATGGCATGGATGCAAATGTTGGTGTCCAGCATGAAGCGCATGGCCGGGTGATGCGGGTTCAGAGCGCGGCGCGTTGGTCAGGCAGGGTGGGCTGCTGGCGGTCGGGCACCGACTCGAACTGGCCCAGCGCATCGATCAGGCGCTCAATAGACGGGCGACGCGCCGGGCTCAGGATGACCCGGTCGCCATCACGCTCGATGAAGACCTCGGTCACCCCTTCGAAGCGGAACGCCTTGGGCAGGCGCACGGCCTGGCTGCGGCCATTGAGAAACAACTTGGCTGCGGTCATGGCAGATCAGATGGCGTGGAATAGATCAAGTCTATACCGCGCTGCCGCACGGCGCCATCGCCAGGCATTGGTTCAGCAGCGTGGCAGACGGCGGCTGGTTGTAGGCCAGCAGGGTGGGCACGCAGGCGGCCAGCATGTAGGCGGCCTGCGAGACAGCGGCTACAGAGTACCGCAGAGTAAACCACGCAGATGGCATGAGGCACTGTCGCGCAGCCGCAAGCCGTATGACAAACGCCCACCTAGGTGGGCGCCATCGAAAAGCTCAAAAGTCGAGCAGTCAGCTTCAGTTCTTGACGTATCCAACGGCCACACACTCGCCTGCGGTTGTGCCATACGTCCAGGCGGTGATGGCCGCCCCTGAGATCGTCGGGGTCAGTATGCAGATCTCTGTGGCAGCGATTCCTTTGACTGCTTTTGGCGTCATCGTAATAGCGCCAGTGGTCGTGGCGATGGTCGCGCTGGCAAACACAGTGGTCGCAGCGGGAGACGTGATTCCAAGCTCGGCGTAACTGTCGCAGCTGGCGATGTCACCCTGCGTCTGCAGACAAGTCGAAATCGCCGTCTTGATCGGATTGGCTTGCGCAATCACCTCTGAATACGCCGCTCGCTTGATGTAGCCTTGATAGGCCGGTAGCGCAACTGCAGCCAGGATGCCGATGATCGCGACGACGATCATCAGTTCGATGAGGGTGAAACCTTGTTGAACGCGCTTCATGGCAGAGTCTCCAAAACAGAAATGAAGGTGGGTGGGGGGATCGCACACACTCAATCGCATGTCGCGTGCCAGGCTTGTAATTGTCGCCGGCGGCCGCCGCAGATGACTTTTGTCACGCCGATGCAGCGCCACCTGCCGCGTTGTGTCATCTTCAGCCGGCATCGGCTGACAAGAATTGTCAGCCCCTGACGCTTCACGCCAGCGGCATCACCTGGCCAGCGGCCAGCGCCTGCACCCGGTGCCGCACATCCAGCGCAGAGATCTCGGCCATCACCGCGTCCAGCTCGCCCGGCTTGATGTGGGTGATGTAGACGGCAGCCGGGTGCTGCAGTTGCTGCAGCTCATGCCCCAGCGCGGCCGGGTGCAGGTGGCGGCTGACGGCAGCCAGCTGGCTTTCGTCATTGCGGAATGCGGTCTCGATGACCAGGCTGGCCACGTTCAGGCTGGCCAGGCGCTGCCACAGCGCCGGGTTGGGCGCGGTGTCACCAGTGAACACCCAGCTGCCCTGCGTGCCCAGCACCGCAAAACCCACCGCCGGCACGGTGTGCAGCGCGGGCAGCACCTCGATGCGGCGTGCGCCGAACTGCAGCACATCCCCGGTCTGGAAGGGCTGCAGCAACAGGATGGGCTGATCAGCCGTTGGCAGACGGGTGAAGTCGGGCCAAATGGCGCCATTGAAGATGTGGCTGCGCAGGGCGTCCAGCGTGGCCGGCAGGCCGTGCACCATGATCGGCGGGCGTTTGCTGCTGCGCCGGCGCATCACGCTGTCGGCCAGCAAGGGCACACCCAGCACATGGTCGAGGTGCGAATGGCTCAACAGGATGTGGTCGACCCGGGTCAATTCATCCAGGGTCAGGTCGCCAATGCCGGTGCCGGCATCGATCAGGATGTCATCGTCGAGCAGGAACGCCGTGGTGCGGCACCCCGCCGCAATGGAACCGGAACAGCCAAGAACACGGATGGACATGAACAGGGGTGCCGGCGGTACCGGCCTGGCGTTTGCGGGCACAGGCCGGGGCCGAGAGATCGGCGGCCGAGCACTGTCACGAGACCGCATGGTGCAGGGCTGGCACCCTGCTGGCAAGCCGCGTTACTGGAATTTCGGCACGCCGCCCGTCTGGCGCAGGCCGCACCAGCAAACGTTCGTGAACTGGGTCACACGCCCCTGGCCTCATCTTGCGGTGCCCTTGCGTCGGGCACCAGGCGCCCCCGTCAGGCCGGGCGGCCGGGCTCAGCCATGCACAAACTGCATCTGGGTGCCGGCCAGCTCGATCAGGTCGCCATTCGACAAGGGCGCCGTGTCGGTGGCCAACAGCACGCCATTGATGCTGGGCCGCTGTGCACCTTCCACATGGGCCAGCATGTAGCCCGTGGGCCGCTTGGTGATGGACGCCACCTGCACACCGGGCTTGCCCACCGTGGTGACCACCTTGGTGAGAGTGACCGACTTGCCGGCTGCCGCACCGCTGAGCACCTTGATCGACGCAGCCAGCGCCATGCCTGCGGCAAAAGCGGGCTGCCCGATGGGCGACAGGCTCGGCATGGGCGAGGTGTGGTTGTAGGGCGTGTGCGGCACACCCGTGCCCATGCCGACACCGCTGCCATGGCGCATGATCATCGTCTTTTCATAGTCGACGCCTTCTTCGACCAGGTACTTGATCTTGTACTTGCCGATCTCCACGGTGTCGTTGTGGGCCAGCATCTGCTTCTTGATCGCCTTGCCATTGATGTACGTGCCATTGGTGCTGTTGAGGTCTTCGATGAAGACGTCGTTGCCCAGCATCTGCAGCACGGCATGCTCACCACTGACAGCAAGGTTGTCGATCACGATGTCGTTATAAGGGCGGCGGCCCAGGGTGGTCTTGTCCTTGGTGATCTGCACATCCTTGATCAAGACGCCGTCGAGAGAGACCACCAGCTTGCCCATGCTTGCCCTTTTGTCTGTCTGCCCCGTCTTGCCCGGCGGGTGCCGATGGGGTGGGAGCGCAAGCGCTCAACGTCTTGGTTAGCGCCCGAATCTCCACCATGGCCGGGCAGACCCTGCCGGACCGCCAGCCACGCGGATGAGTATCAACGCAATATTATCCTTTCCACCCGCTTCATTGGCGGCAGCAATCAGCGCCTGGCCGGCCTGGGGCAGGGAATCGTTGGTTTGCAGCAGACGCGCCATCATCGCGTCGTCGAGCATGTCGGACAAACCGTCCGAGCACAGCAGGTAGACATCGCCGGGCTGCACCTCGTGCAGGTGGGTTTCCAGCAGCACCGTGTCTTCCACCCCGACAGCGCGGGTGACCAGGTTCTTGTTGGCTGAAAACGCCGCCTGCTCAGCGGTGATGAGCCCGGCGTCGATCTGCTCCTGCAGCAGGGAATGGTCGCGCGTGATCTGCATGAACTGCCCGGCACGCCAGCGGTAGGCGCGCGAATCACCCACATGACCCAGCCGAAGCTGGTTGTCGCGCAAGACCGCCACCACCAGGGTGGTGCCCATGCCGGCGTATTGCGGGTTGGCATTGGCGGCGTTGAAGATGGCGCGGTTGGCGTTGTCGACACAGATGTCCATCGCACGCCTCACTTCAACGTCGCTGGCGCGGGCTGCCGCCTCAGCCAGCCAGCGGCCCAGCTCGCTCTTGATGAATGATGTGGCCATGCCGCTGGCAACTTCGCCGGCGTTGTAGCCACCCATGCCGTCTGCCAGGACCGCCAGCGAATTGGACTCATCTACCGCAACCGAGTCTTCGTTGTTGCTGCGCGCGCGGCCGGTGTCCACGGCGTGGAAGAACTCGAAAGTCATGCTTGGCACTGCGGGGCTGAGGTTGGAATGGATCAAGCCGAACATCGATTGTGCATCGGAACCCAGGGGCAACAGCTCACAGAGAAGTGGCACTGGACGGGGCCAAAAGTCGCGTCATCACGGCCGCCAGGGCAGCCACCGAGCCGGCCCAGGCGTCGAGCTGAGCAGGCCGGTCTGCCGGCCGTCGGGCCAGCAGCTGCTCGACCGCTGCAACGGCCGGCGCCGGCAGGTCGGGGCGCAGCCTGGCCAGCGCAGCCGGCGGCTGGTTGGCAGTGGCCTGCAGCAATTCGCCCAAGGTGGCGGCCTGGTGCGGGCGTCGGCCAGCCAGCAATTCAAACAACATCACGCCAAGCGCGTAGGTGTCGGTGGCGGCGCTGGCCGGCGCACCGGCCAACTGCTCGGGCGCCATGTAGGCAGGCGTGCCAAGCGTCAGGCCTGTGCGGGTCTGGGCGGCGTCGTCAGTGCGTGCCACGCCGAAATCTGCCAGCTTGACGAGGCCAGTGGCCAGGTTCACCAGCACATTGGCGGGCTTCAGATCGCGGTGCACCACCCCTTGGGCGTGGGCATGGGCCAGTGCCGCTGCAACACGTGCGCCGATGTGCAGCACCAGGTTTTCAGGCAGCAACAGGTGGCGCTGGGTGTAGCGGCTGAGATCAGCGCCGCGGATGCGCTCCATCACCAGCCAGGCGTGCTGGCCTTGCAGGCCAGCCTCATACACCGCGACGATGTCGGGGTGGTCCAGTTTGCGGGCCAGTTCGGCTTCGCGGTGCAGGCGTTGGGTCCATTCCTGGCGCTGGCTGGCTGGCAGGTCAGCGGGCAGCTGGATCAGCTTGACCGCGACTTGCTGGCCTGTCCGCAGGTCGGTCGCCTCCAGCACCTGGCTGCCACCGCCTTCTCCGAGCCGGCTGCCAAGTTGGTAGCGGTTGCTCAGCAACTGGCGGTGGGCAGCAGCAGAGGCCGGCTGATCGGGTGACGCACGCTTGGACGAGAACCAGAACATGGGGCCTCCGTGAAGGCCTGTGGGCGCAGGCTGTTCCCGAAAGTACCACGCGTGCCGTTGTTTGTGTGCCGGCAGCAGACGCGAGCGGCAAGCCTGGGTTGCCGCGGGTTCGATCAGGCGGCGCCGGCCGGCGGTGGCGCCTGTCGGCGCTTGAGCCACAGGCCCAGGCCCAGGACCAGCAGCGCACCAGCCACACCAGCGCTGTAACGCACGCTGGCGATGGCCTCACCCACACTGGCCTGCGGGATGTACGGCGCGGCGGCCGGGTCGCCGACTGCCATGGTCCCGGCGATCCAGCCCAGCAACATGCCGCCGATGGTGATGACAACAGGAAAGCGGTCCATCAGCTTGATGACGAACTGGCTGCCCCAGACGATGATGGGGATGCTGACCAGCAGACCGAAGATGACCAGCGGCATCTTGTGGTCACCGCCGGCGCTCTCTGCGGCGCCTGCGATGGCGATCACGTTGTCGACGCTCATGACCAAGTCGGCCACGATCACGGTGCGCACTGCCGCCCACAATTTGTCGGAACCCTGCACGTCACCATGGCCATCGTCGTGGCCCGGCGCCAGCAACTTGACGCCGATCCAGACCAGAAGGATGGCGCCGACCAGTTTCAGATACGGGATAGCCAGCAAGGTCAGCGCAAAAAAGATCAGGACCACCCGCAACACAATGGCCCCGACCGTGCCCCACAAGATGCCCTGCGTTCGTTGGGCGGGTGGCAGCTTTCTGCAGGCCAGCGCAATGACGACAGCGTTGTCGCCACCGAGCAGGATGTCGATCATGATGATCTGGCCGACGGCGATCCAGAGACTGGTGTCGAAGAGGAAGTCCATGCAAACGGTCTTTCGTTGGTGTTGCGCCGCGTGGGCTGCCAGTCCCGAAAGTTGCCGGATCCGCTTCGATCCAATGGCGCGCCTTCAAGCCTGGCCGCTCGGCGGCGAGAGTCGAAGGTCTCGCACCACCGGCACCAGATGGTGACCGGCCAGCACACCGGAAGAGCAAGGCTCTTCGTCTTGACGGCATGCTGATCTGGCTGCGGCGCGTTGGGGCTGCGCCGCCTGGCCTGAGGGCTACTCCCCTTCGTCGGGGGTTGGTTCTGTGGAATCTCGGTCAGTGAGCGGCCCCAATCAGCTGGCCGCAGCCTCCTGCGCTGCCCGTTGGCGAGCCCGGTGCGGGCCATAAAACAGGCGATGACGAGTCCATAGCGTTCTCCGATCTGTCCTGACGCCATGGCAGTACCCAGGTGCGCGACGCTGCCGAGTGTAAAGACAGGGTCGTGGGGCGCGCGTTCGTAGTTCTACGACCCGGTGCCGTCGAGCCAGCTCAGAGCATGGCCTTGAGCAGGCGCGCCATCTCGCTGGGGTTGCGGGTGATGGTGAAGCCGCACTCTTCCATGATGGCGAGCTTGGCGTCGGCGGTGTCGGCGCCGCCGGAAATCAACGCACCGGCATGGCCCATGCGCTTGCCCGCGGGCGCGGTGACACCGGCGATGAAGCCGACGATCGGCTTCTTCATGTTCGCCTTGCACCAGCGTGCGGCTTCGGCCTCGTCGGGCCCGCCGATCTCGCCGATCATGATCACCGCATCGGTGTCGGGGTCGTCGTTGAACGCCCGCATCACGTCGATGTGCTTCAGGCCGTTGATCGGGTCTCCGCCGATGCCCACCGCGCTGGACTGCCCCAGGCCGATTTCGGTGAGCTGCGCCACCGCTTCATAGGTCAGCGTGCCGCTGCGGCTGACTACGCCGATGCGGCCCTTGCGGTGGATGTGGCCCGGCATGATGCCGATCTTGATTTCTTCCGGCGTGATCAGGCCCGGGCAGTTCGGGCCCAGCAGCAGCGTCTTCTTGCCGCCGGCGGCTTCCTTGGCCTTCATCTTGTTTCTGACGTCGAGCATGTCGCGCACCGGGATGCCCTCGGTGATGCAGATCGCCAGGTCCAGGTCGGCTTCCACCGCTTCCCAGATGGCGGCAGCGGCGCCCGCCGGCGGCACGTAGATCACGCTGACCGTGGCGCCGGTTTGGCCGGCGGCTTCCTTCACGCTGGCGTAGATGGGGATATCGCTGAACTTCTCGCCGGCCTTCTTCGGGTTCACGCCCGCCACGAACGCGGCCTTGCCGTTGGCATAGGCCTGGCAGCCCAGCGTGTGGAACTGGCCTGTCTTGCCGGTGATGCCTTGCGTGATGACGCGGGTGTTCTTGTTGATGAGGATGGACATGTGATTTCTCCCGGGCTCAGGCCACTGCTGCGACGATCTTGGTGGCCGCCTCGGCCATGGTGTCGGCCGCGATGATGGGCAGGCCGCTGTCGGCCAGCATCTTCTTGCCCAGGTCTTCGTTCGTGCCCTTCATGCGCACCACCAGCGGCACGCTGAGGTTCACCGCCTTGCAGGCGACGATCACGCCCTGCGCGATGGTGTCGCACTTCATGATGCCCCCGAAGATGTTGACCAGGATGCCTTTGACCTCCGGGTTCTTCAGCATGATCTTGAAGGCCTCGGTCACCTTCTCGGCCGTGGCGCCACCGCCCACGTCCAGAAAGTTGGCCGGGCTGCCGCCAAACAGCTTGATGGTGTCCATCGTCGCCATCGCCAGGCCCGCGCCGTTGACCAGGCAGCCGATGTTGCCGTCCAGGCTGATGTAGGCCAGGTCGAACTTGCTGGCTTCCACTTCGGCCGGGTCTTCCTCGTCCAGGTCGCGGTAGGCCACGATCTCGGGGTGGCGGAACAGCGCGTTGGCATCGAAGTTGAACTTCGCGTCCAGCGCCATCAACTGGCCCTTGCTGTCGCAGTTCAGCGGGTTGATCTCGACCAGCGAGGCGTCGGTCTCCATGTAGCAGCGGTACAGGCTCTGGAACAGGGTGACGGCCTGCGCGATTGAGCCGTCGGCCAGGCCGATGGACTTGGCGATCTTGGCGGCCTGCGCGTCATCCAGCCCGGCCAGTGGGTCGATCAGCTCGGTGATGATCTTCTCGGGCGTGGCATGCGCCACTTCCTCGATATCCATGCCGCCTTCGCTGCTGGCGATGAAGGCCACCTTCTGGCTCTGGCGGTCGGTGACCAGGGAGACGTAGTACTCCTTCTGGATGTCGGCGCCTTCCTCGATGTAGAGGCGGCGCACCTTCTGGCCTTCAGGGCCGGTCTGGTGGGTGACCAACTGCATGCCCAGGATCTGGCCGGCCAGGTCACGCACGCCGTCCACGCTCTTGGTCACCTTCACACCGCCGCCCTTGCCGCGGCCGCCAGCGTGGATCTGCGCCTTCACCACCCACACCGGGCCGGCCAGCTTCTGTGCCGCCTCGACAGCCTCCTGCACGGTGAATGCCGGCACGCCGCGCGGCACCGGCACGCCAAACTGGCGCAGGATCTCTTTTCCCTGGTATTCGTGGATCTTCA
>JARXAJ010000119.1 GCA_029865965.1 Aquabacterium sp. | reverse complement strand
CGCCACCTTGGGGCTGCGGCGGGTTGACATGCTCACATCTTAGCGACTAGATTACTCACATCCTAGTGATCAACCCTGCCATGCCCTTGCATCCCCATCCACTGCCGCCCCTGGGCATGGCGCCATGGCGCTTCAGCGGCGTGGTCTACACCGCGCTGCTCAACGACCCGCAGCAGCTCACCGCGCTGGGTGATGCGGTGCACCAGCCCCCGCACAAGGCACCGCCCGCCCACCCGGTGCTGGCCCTGCGCCCGCGCAATACGCTGGCCGGCGACGGGTCGGCCATCAGCGTGCCCGCCGATGCCCCGGCCCTGCAGACCGGCCCCGGCCTGGGCCTGGTGATCGGCCGCACGGCCTGCCGGGTGCCGGCGGCCAATGCGCTGGCCTGGGTGGCCGGCTACCTGGTGGCCAACAGCCTGAGCCTGCCGATCAACAGCCATTACCGCCCTGCGGTGCGCCAGATGGCGCGTGACGGCTTTTGCCCGCTGGGCCCGGTGGTGCCAGCCAGCACGGTGGCCGACCCTGATGCGCTGGCCATCCGCCTGGCGCTGGACGGTGCCGTGGTGTGGCAGGGCCGCACCGGCCCACGCCTGCGCGGCGTGGCGCAACTGCTGGCCAATGTGACCGAGTTCATGACCCTGCAGCCAGGTGACGTGCTGCTGCTGGGCAGCAGCGCCGATGCACCGCTGGCCCACGCAGGCCAGACCATGGTGGTGGCCATCGACGGCATCGGCAGCCTGCACAACAGCCTGGTGGCGGAGGCCGCATGAAGACCGCCAAAGTGGCCTACAGCGGCGCCATCCACACCGCCACGCCGTTGCACGGCGACAGCACCGCCCAGTTGCGCCTGGCCGACGGCCGCACGGTCGGTGAAGCCGACGTGGTGTGGCTGCCGCCGTTCGACGTGGGCACCGTCATCGCGCTGGGCCTGAACTACGCCGACCATGTCAAAGAGCTGGCGAAAGAGCTCACCGTCACCAGCCAGGACGAGCCGCTGGTGTTCCTGAAGGGCCCGGGCAGCCTGGTCGGCCACCAGGGCCACACCCGCCGCCCGGCCGGCGTGGCCTTCATGCACTATGAATGTGAACTGGCGGTGGTGATCGGCCGCCCGTCCAGGGGCGTGCGGGCAGCCGATGCCATGGCCCATGTGGCCGGCTACACCGTCTGCAACGACTACGCGGTGCGCGACCATCTTGAGAACTGGTACCGCCCCAACCTGCGGGTGAAGAACCGCGACGGCGGCACGGTGCTGGGGCCCTGGTTCGTGCCCGCCGCCGACGTGCCCGACCCACATGCGCTGGCACTGCGCACCCTGGTCAACGGCCGCACCACCCAGCAGGGCAACACCGCGTTGATGATCCACCGCATCCCGGCGTTGATCGAATACCTCAGCAGCTTCATGACATTGCAACCGGGTGATGTGCTGTTGACCGGCACGCCCGACGGCGTGGTCAACGTGGCAGAAGGCGACGAGGTCGTCTGCGAAATCGACGGCATCGGCCGCCTGGTCAACCACATCGTCGGCGACGCCCTCTTCGGACGTTAGGAACACCACATGCACATCCAGCACCTCATCGGCGGCCGCATGGTCGATAGCCGCGCCCGCTTCGAGACCGTGAACCCCGCCACCCAGCAGGTGCTGGCCGAGGTGGCCGATGGCGGCGCCGACGAGGTCAATGCCGCCGTGGCCGCTGCCAAGGCCGCCTTCCCGGCCTGGGCTGCCCGCCCCGCCACCGAGCGCGCCGCCCTGATGCGCAAGCTGGGTGACCTGATCACCCGGCATGTGCCCGAGATTGCCCGCACCGAGACACAGGACACCGGCCAGACCATCAGCCAGACCGGCAAGCAGCTGGTGCCGCGTGCGGCCGACAACTTCCACTACTTTGCCGAGATGTGCACCCGGGTGGACGGCCACACCTACCCCACGCCCACCCACCTGAACTACACCCTGTTCCACCCGGTGGGCGTGTGCGCGCTGATCAGCCCCTGGAACGTGCCCTTCATGACCGCGACCTGGAAGACCGCGCCCTGCCTGGCCTTCGGCAACACCGCCGTGCTGAAGATGAGCGAGCTGAGCCCGCTGAGCGCCAGCCGCCTGGGCCAGCTGGCGCTGGAAGCCGGCATTCCGCCGGGCGTGCTGAACATCGTGCACGGCACCGGCCGCGCCACCGGCGAGCCGCTGTGCAGCCACCCCGATGTGCGCGCCATCAGCTTCACCGGCAGCACCACCACCGGCAACCGCATCATCCAGACCGCCGGGCTGAAGAAGTTCAGCATGGAGCTGGGCGGCAAAAGCCCGTTCGTCATCTTCGACGACGCCGACCTGGCGCGCGCGCTGGACGCGGCGGTGTTCATGGTCTTCAGCAACAACGGTGAGCGCTGCACCGCCGGCAGCCGCATCCTGGTGCAACGCAGCATCTATGCCGACTTCGCCGAGAAGTTCGCCGCCCGCGCGCGCCGCATCACCGTGGGCGACCCGCTGGACGAAGCCACGCTGGTCGGCCCGATGATCAGCCCCGCCCACCTGGCCAAGGTGCGCAGCTACATCGACCTGGGGCCGAAAGAAGGCGCCACGCTGCTGTGCGGCGGGGTGGACCGGCCGGCGTATGCCCCCGCACTGCACAGCGACCTGCAGCGCGGCAACTTCGTCTGGCCCACGGTGTTTGCCGATGTCGACAACCGCATGCGCATCGCGCAGGAAGAGATCTTCGGCCCGGTGGCCTGCCTGATCCCGTTCGACGACGAGGCCGATGCGGTGCGCATCGCCAACGACATCGCCTACGGTCTGAGCAGCTACGTGTGGACAGAAAACCTGGGCCGCGCCCACCGGGTGGCAGCGGGAATCGAGGCCGGCATGTGCTTCGTCAACAGCCAGAACGTGCGCGACCTGCGCCAGCCCTTCGGCGGCACCAAGGCCAGCGGCACCGGGCGCGAAGGTGGCACCTGGGGCTACGAGGTGTTTCTGGAGCCCAAGAACATCGCAGTGAGCCTGGGCAATCACCACATCCCCCACTGGGGAGCCTGACGATGGGAACCGTTGCACTCGCCGCCAAGATCACCCATGTGCCGTCGATGTACCTGAGCGAGCTGCCCGGCCCGCGCCACGGCACGCGGCAGGACGCCATCGACGGCCACCGGGAGATTGCCCGCCGCTGCAAGGCCCTGGGCGTGGACACGCTGGTGGTGTTCGACACCCACTGGCTGGTCAACGCCAGCTACCACATCAACTGCGCGCCGCACTTCAAGGGCACCTACACCAGCAACGAGCTGCCGCACTTCATCAGCAACCTGGCGTTTGAATCGCCGGGCAACCCGGCGCTGGGCCAGCTGCTGGCGCGGGTGGCCACCGAACACGGCGTGGAGACCCTGGCCCACAGCGCCACCACGCTGGCGCCCGAGTACGGCACCCTGGTGCCGCTGCGCTACATGAATGCCGACCAGCACTTCAAGGTGGTCAGCGTGTCGGCGCTGTGCATGGCGCACTACCTCAATGACTCGGCCCGCCTGGGCTGGGCCCTGCGCCGGGCGGTGGAACAGCACTACGACGGGTGCGTGGCCTTCCTGGCCAGCGGCAGCCTGAGCCACCGCTTTGCGCAGAACGGCCTGGCGCCCGAATTCGCCTTCAAGCTGTGGAGCCCGCTGCTGGAGCGGCTGGACCGCAGCGTAGTGCAGATGTGGCAGCAGGCCGAGTGGGCCGACTTCTGCGCCCTGCTGCCCGAGTACGCAGCCAAGGGCCATGGCGAAGGCTTCATGCACGACACCGCGATGCTGCTGGGCGCCCTGGGCTGGGCTGCCTACGACGCGCCGGTGGAGGTGCTGACACCCTACTTCGGCGCGTCGGGCACCGGGCAGATCAACGCGCTGTTCCCGGTCACACCGCAAGACGGCCGGGCCATCCCCAGGGCCCAGGCATCGGCGGCCGATGGCTACACCGCCGTGGCCACCCGGCTTTGACTTCCCAGGACGCCAACGCATGCTCAGCAACGACACCATCCAGGCCCTGGCCCAAGAGCTTTACCAGGCCCGCAAGACCCGCACCGCGCTGCGCCATTTCTCGGCCCGCCACCCGGGCATGACGATCGCCGACGGCTATGCCATCCAGCGCGCCTGGGTGGCACTGGAACTGGCCGACGGCCGCACCATCCAGGGCCGCAAGATCGGCCTGACCTCGCGCGCGATGCAGCTGTCGAGCCAGATCGACGAGCCCGACTACGCGCCGCTGATGGACGACATGTTCTTCACCGCCGGCACCGACATCCCGTTCAACCGCTTCATTGCACCGCGCATCGAGGTGGAGCTGGCCTTCATCCTGGGCCGGCCGTTGCAGGGCCCGGGCACCACGCTGTTCGACGTGCTGCGCGCCACCGACTATGTGGTGCCGGCCATCGAGATCATCGACGCCCGCATCGAGCAGTTCGACCGCGACACCAAGGCACCACGCAAGGTGTTCGACACCATCAGCGACTTTGCCGCCTGTGCCGGCATCGTGCTGGGCGGCCGGCCGGTCAAGCCCGACGCGGTCGACCTGCGCTGGGTGGGCGCGCTGCTGCACAAGAACGGCGTCATCGAAGAAACCGGCCTGGCCGCCGCCGTGCTGAACCACCCGGCCAACGGCGTGGCCTGGCTGGCCAACAAGATCGCTGTGCATGGCGAGCAGCTGAACGCCGGTGACGTGGTGCTGGCCGGCTCATTCACCCGGCCGACCACGGCGGTGGCGGGCGACAGCTTTCATGCGGACTATGGGCCGCTGGGGTCGGTGGCGTTCCGGTTGGTTTGAAGCGTTCTTTGCTTGCTTGAATCGATCGCCTGCCGAGACCGTCGCGGCAAGGCCGCGGCCGTGGAGCCGTTCAGGACTCGTCACGCGAACACACGGAGTGAGACCCTGCACTGCGGGACATTGCCGCCGCGCCTCGCGTGCCAAGCCCTGCCCGGCCCCACAGCCCCGGCCTTGCAGTCCACCGGCAGCGCACTGCCCGCAGGCGGGCCTCGATCGTGCGCGCAAACTGCTGGCGGAGCGTTGGCAGGATTCATCGACGTAGTCCGCAGGTGATGGCGCAGGGCCGGGGTCGTGGGGCCGGGCAGGGCTTGGCACGCGAGGCG
>JARXAJ010000117.1 GCA_029865965.1 Aquabacterium sp. | reverse complement strand
GGCTGGCCGGTGCGGCGCATCTTGTCGAGGAAGCGCATCGACGTGACTTCCAGCGCGTCCAGCTCGATCTCCACCCGCGACAGCTTGTCGCGAAAGCGCGGGTCGTCGATCAGCGGCTGGCCGTTCTTGTGCTCGCGCCGGGCCAGCTCTTTGAGCGTGACCAGTTCACGCCGGCTGCCGCCGACGTTGCCCGAGCCCATGCGCTCATGGCCCAGCAGGTACTTGGCCACCGTCCAGCCCTTGCCTTCTTCATGCACCAGGTTCTCGACCGGCACTTCGACGTTGTCGAAGAACACCTCGTTCACCTCGTGGCCGCCATCCATCAGGATCAGCGGGCGCACGGTGATGCCCGGGGTCTTCATGTCGATCAGGATGAAGCTGATGCCCTCCTGGCGCTTGCCGGTGTTGTCGGTGCGCACGAGGCAGAAGATCCAGTCGCCGAAGTGGCCCAGCGTGGTCCAGATCTTCTGGCCGTTGACGACATACTTGTCGCCCACCCGCTCGCACTTGGTCTTCAGCGACGCCAGGTCGGAGCCCGATCCCGGCTCGGAATAGCCCTGCACCCAGAAGTCATCGCCCTCGCGGATGCGCGGCAGGTAGCGGGCCTGCTGCTCGGGCGTGCCGAACTTCAGCAGCACGCTGGCACACATGCTCGGGCCGAAGCTCGGCAGCGCGGGCGCGCCGATCAGGCCGAATTCTTCTTCCCAGATGTAGCGCTGGGTGATGTTCCAGCCGGTGCCACCCCATTCCTCGGGCCAGTGCGGCACGCTCCAGCCCTTGGCGGCCAGGATCTTGTGCCAGCGGATGTGGTCGTCCTTGCTCATCCCCTTGTAGCCGGTCACCTTCTGGCGGATGTCGTCGGGCAGGTTGGCGGCCAGCCAGCCGCGCACCTCGTGGCGGAAGGCCTGTTCTTCAGGCGAGTAGCTCAAGTCCATGGTGTGTCTCCTGCTGCGTCTGCGTCAGATGCGTTCAATGATGATCGCCGGAGCCATGCCACCGGCGGCGCACATCGTGACCAGGCCGCGATTCAGGTCACGGCGCTCCAGCTCGTCGAGCAAGGTGCCGATCAGGATCGAGCCGGTGGCGCCGATCGGGTGGCCCAGGGCCATGGCGCCGCCGTTCACGTTGACCTTGTCGCGGTTGAGCCGCAGGTCGCGGATGAACTTCTCGGCCACCACCGCAAAGGCTTCGTTGATCTCCCACAGGTCGATGTCGTCGACCGTCAGGCCGGCCTTGGCCAGCACCTTGCGGGCGGCGGGCACCGGGGCGTTGAGCATCAGCGTGGGGCTGTCGCCCACGTTGGCATAGGCGATGACACGGGCGCGGGCCTTCATGCCGTTTTTCTTGGCGTAAGCAGGTGACGCCAGCAGCAGCGCGCCCGAGCCATCGACCACGCCCGACGAATTGCCGGCGTGGTGCACGAAGTTGATGTCCAGGTCGGGGTACTTGGCGGTGATCAGCCGGCGGTAGGTGGTGCCCTGGCCGTCCAGGTCGACATCGGCCATCTGGGTGAAAGCGGGCTTCAGGCCGGCCAGGCCATCACGCGTGGTCTGCGGGCGGGGGAACTCTTCGCGGTCCAGCGCCAGGCTGCCGTCGGCCTTGTAGACCGGGATCACGCTCTTGCTGAAGTGCCCGCCGGCGATGGCGGCGGCGGCACGCTGCTGGCTGACCAGGGCCAGGTCGTCCAGCGCCTGGCGGGGGATGCCTTCCAGCGTGGCGATGGCATCGGCGCACACACCCTGGTGGCTTTGCGGGTGCTGGGCGCGCAGGCGGGTGTTGCCGGCGTCCATGAAGGCCGGGCCGTCGCGCATGGTGGCCGTCAGGCTCATCATCTCGCAGCCGCCGGCAATCACCAGGTCTTCCATGCCGGCCATGATGGACGCCGTGGCCAGGTTCACCGTGGTGATGCCGCTGCCGCAGAACCGGTCCAGCGTCATGCCGCTGGCCTTGACGTCGTAGCCCGCATCCAGCGCGGCCATGCGGCCCATGTCGTTGCCCTGGGCGCCCTTCTGGGTGCTGGTGCCCCAGATGATGTCGTCGACCTCGGCGGTCTTCAGGTTGTTGCGCTCGGCCAGGGCCTTCAGCACGCTGGCAGCCAGGTGCTGCGGGTGCATGTCGGCCAGGGCACCCTTGCCCTGTTTGCCGATGCCACGCGGCGTGCGGCAAGCGTCGATGATGAGGGCGTCGGTCATGGCCAATCTCCGGCAGGGTGGTGGGGTAGGCGCTGATTGTGGGCATGCGCCCCCGGCAGCGACAGTCCACACGGTGACAGATGCCGACTGTCGCGCCGCCTACGCTGACGGACACCCTTCCAATTGCCCTTGCGCCAACCCGAGCTCACCCATGACCACTGACGCCCTGCCCCAGTTCGAGACCATCCGCCTGAGCCTGCAGGGCGCGGTGGCTGTGCTCACGCTGAACCGCCCGCAGCGCCTGAACGCGGCGCCGCCGCAGATGTTCGACGAGATTCGTGCTGCACTGCAGCAGTTGCCAGCGCTGGGCGCCCGCGCGCTGCTGATCACCGGCGAGGGCCGCGCCTTCTGCAGCGGCGCCGACCTGGCCGGCCGCGGTGGCGATGCCCCTGTCACCAGCCGCGGCGCCAACACCCATCAGGCGCTGACCCAGCACTACAACCCCACCATGCTGGCGCTGGCGCAGCTCAACATGCCGGTGGTCACGGCCGTCAATGGCGTGGCCGCCGGCATCGGCTGCAGCCTGGCGCTGGCGGCTGACTTCACGCTGGCAGCCAAGTCGGCCTACTTCCTGGAGGCCTTCGTCAACATCGGCCTGGTGCCCGACGGCGGCACCACCTGGATGCTGGCGCGCCAGATCGGCAAGGCCCGCGCCACCGAGATGATGATGCTGGGCGAGCGCATCCCTGCCGACAAGGCCGAGTCCTGGGGCCTGATCCACGCGGCGGTGGACGATGCCGAACTGATGGCCCGCGCCCATGCCCTGGCCGAGCGCCTGGCCGCCGGGCCCACCCGCGCCTACAGCCTGATGCGCCAGGGCATGGTGCGGGCGCTGTCGCAAAGTTATGAAGAAGCGCTGAACACCGAGGCCACCCACCAGGCACTGTGCGCCGACAGCGCCGACGCCAAGGAGGGCGGCATGGCCTTCCTGGAACGCCGCAAGGCGCAGTTCAAGGGAGCATGAGATGGGCGCGCCCGTCTCCAGCACCACTGATCCGGTCGGCTACCAGCGCGGCGCTGTCGAAGCCTGGCTGGCCACCCATGTGCCCAGCCTGCGCCAGCCCTTGCGCTGGACCCGGCTGGAAGGCGGCCACAGCAACCTGACCTACCTGCTGGAAGACGCCGACGGCCAGCGGGCGGTGATCCGCCGCCCGCCGATGGGCGAATTGCTGCCCAAGGCGCATGACATGGGCCGCGAGTGGGCGCTGATCAGCGCGCTGGGGTCCACGCCGGTGCCGGTGCCCGCTGCGCTGGGCTTCTGTGAAGACACCAGCGTCACCGGCGCGCACTTCTACGTGATGGGCCACATCGACGGCCACCCGCTCTACAACGCCGACGACGCCCGCCGCTGGGCGCCGCCACCGCGGCGCCAGGCGCTGTCGCACAGCTTCATCGACGTGCTGGCTGACCTGCATGCGGTCGACCCCGACGCCGTGGGCCTGTCCGACCTGGGCAAGAAAGACGCCTACATTGAGCGCCAGCTCAAGACCTGGTACCGCAGCTGGAACGCGTCGATCGAAGGCGCCCAGCTCGACGACCCGCGCGCCCATGCGCTGCAGGCCTACTTCCTGGCGCACACGCCCGACCAGGGCCCCGCCCGGGTGGTGCATGGCGATTACGGCCTGCACAACACCCTGGTCGGTGCCAGCGGCACCATCGCTGCGGTGGTGGATTGGGAGATCAGCACCCTGGGCGACCCGCTGGCCGACCTGGCCTATGCGCTGAACCAGTGGGCCCAGCCCGACGACCCACCGGCGGTGCGCGGCGACCCGCCCACCGCCCAGCCTGGCTTTGCCAGCCGCGCCGAGCTGGCCGACCGCTATGCCGCACGCACCGGGCGCGATCTGTCGAAGCTGGACTTCTACATCGGCTTCAACCGCTGGAAGTCGGCGGCCATCGTGCACGGCGTCTACGCCCGTTACATGGAAGGCAAGAAGAGCACCGACGGCGTCGACATGGCCGGCTTGAAGCGCAGCATCCTGCAATCCCTGGCGCAGGCCGAGGCAGCCGTCGAACGGCTGGAACTTCGCCGCTGACAACGCACTCTCGGTGTTTGTCCAGGATTGCGCAGCACCTGGGCAGCACGCAATATCCCCAAGACGAGACGACGCCCAAGATCGTTCCACCCACCCCCCCACCCTGGAGACATGGATGAAGACACTGAAGAAGTTCCTTGTGGCAGCCAGCTTTTCGCTGCTGGCGGCCGGTATCTCGGCCACGGCCCATGCACAAGAAGTCTGGAAGCTGGGCACCGCCGCCCAGCCCGGCACGGTGCTCTACGACATCGTCATGAAGTTCATCAACGACTTCAATGCCGCCGCGGGCGCCGAGCTGAAGATGGAATACCAGCTTGTCGGCAATGAGCAGGAGATGCACCAGCAGGTGGTGCGTGGGCGGCTGCAGGCGGGCGCATCGTCGTTTGCAGGCGGGGCGATCCTGGTGCCCGAAGGCGCGGTCTTCCAGACGCCCTACCTGTGGAAGAACAACGAAGAGCGCATGTGGGTGACCGACAACTTCGGCGTGCCCCTCGCCAAGAAGCTGTTTGCCGAAAAAGGCCTGGAGCTCATCCTGGTGGCCGACGTCGGCTGGAACGATGTCATCTGCAAGACCGCCTGCCTGACGCCGGAAAGCATCAAGGGCCAGAAGATGCGGGTGTCGCCCTCTCAGGCCTCGCGCATCACGTTCAAGCAACTGGGCGCCAATGGTGTGCAGATGCCACTGACGGAGGCCTGGCCCGGCCTGCAAAGCGGGCTGGTGGTCGGTGCGGATCTGCCGTTCCTGTTCTACGTCACCACACCTGCTGCACAGAGCGCGCCGCACTATGTCTTGACGCGTCACTACCACCACGACAGCACCTTCATCGTCAACAAGGCCCTGTTCGACGGCATGAAGCCCGAGCTGCGCGCCAAGCTGCTGAAGGCGTTGCCCGACGTTGCCTGGGCGCGCAAGCAGGTGGCTGACACCGAAGGCCCGAAGATGAAGGAATTCGTCGCCAAGGGTGGCTTCGTGCACCAGCTGACCGATGCCCAGCGTGAAGCCTGGGCCGCCGTCATTCGCCCGGGCGAGGCCGAGATGGTGCAATCCATCGGCGGCAAGGCGCAGGAGGTGATGGACGCGCTGAAGAAGGGCAAGGTCGCCTTCGCCGCCCGCAAGTGATGCCTGGCAGCCACAGGCGAACCCGCCTGGGCTGCCAACCAGAAAAAAAGGCGCCCCGCGGGGCGCCTTTTTTGCGGCTGAATGCCGCGCGATGCAAG
Organism: Aquabacterium sp.; assembly: GCA_029865965.1. Lineage (GTDB taxonomy): Bacteria > Pseudomonadota > Gammaproteobacteria > Burkholderiales > Burkholderiaceae_C > Pseudaquabacterium. Next base: position 4,842 of record JARXAJ010000117.1, on the reverse strand, counting down.
GGGGCTGAAGAGCCTGAGGATGTGTCAGCGGCCCTGGTTCATGGCCCGCATGCGTGTCATCACCGGCCCGTCGCTCTTGTACGACCAGCAGGTATCGACCAGCTCGTCGATGCGCCATACCCGCACAGGCTCGGCTTCGCCGGGGTCACGCGGGCGGTAGTTGTCCGATGCAAAGGCCTGCACGGCGGCGGCGGCCATCATGTCCAGCAACATCACGATGTGGGTGCAGCCTTCGGTGCCGCCCAGGCGCTCGCGCAGCGCCTTGCGAAAGCCCCGGCCCATGTTCAGCCCCACCAGTTGCTGGAAATTGGGCTGCACGCTGCTGCAAGTGGCATACGGCGTGCTGGGCATGGCCGAGATCAGCGCCACGATGGTGCGCTTGCGGTCCAGCGTGACCCGCAGCTGCATGTGGTGCAACGCCGAGCCCGCTTCACACGCCCCGCGGAAGGCGTTGTCGTAGGCGAACGGCCGGGTGTCCGCAAACCGGGCGTCGATGTCGATCAGGCCGTCATCGCGCCGGAAGCTGCGGAACACCAGGCTGCGTGTCTGCACCGCCTGCCGCCCCTCTGGTGGGGGCAGCACCCAAGCGTCGTCGAGCCCGGCATGCAGGGCCTCGCCGGGGGCGAGGCCACCGGCGGGCGATGCCGGGTTTGGCGCTGCCATCAGTTGCGGAACACCTGCAGCATGCTGGCATCGTCCATGCTGCCCTCCATGCGCTGGATCTCGCTGCGGCCTACCACCAGGTGGTGCACTTCATCCGGGCCATCGGCCAGGCGCAGCGTGCGCTGCTGGGTGTACATGTGGGCCAACGGGGTGTGCTGGCTCACGCCCAGGGCGCCGTGCATCTGGATGGCCTGGTCGATGATCTTGCACACCTGCTCGGGGATCATGGCCTTGACCATGTGCACCCAGATACGGGCTTCGCGGTTGCCCAGCACGTCCATCGCCTTGGCGGCCTTCAGCACCATCAGGCGCATGGCCTCGATCTCGATGCGGGCGCGGGAGATGATTTCCACGTTGCCGCCCAGCCAGGCCAGCTTCTTGCCGAAGGCCTCGCGGCTGACGCCACGCTTGACCATCAGGTCGAGCGCCTTCTCTGCCGCGCCGATGCTGCGCATGCAATGGTGGATGCGGCCCGGACCCAGGCGCACCTGGCTGATCTCGAAGCCGCGGCCTTCGCCCAGCAGCATGTTGTCCTTCGGCACCCGCACATTGTTGAATCGGATGTGCATGTGGCCGTGCGGCGCATCGTCTTCTGCAAACACATGCTGGGCGCCGACGATCTCGACCCCGGGCGTGTCCTTGGGCACCAGGATCATGCTCTGCTGCTTGTGCGGCGGCGCGTCGGGGCTGGTGCGCACCATGGTGATCAGGATCTTGCAGCGCGGGCTGCCGGCACCCGAGATGTAGTGCTTCTCGCCATTGAGCACCCACTCGTCGCCTTCCAGCACGGCCTTGGTTGCGACGTTCTTGGCGTCCGACGAGGCATGGTGCAGCTCGGTCATGGCGTAGGCCGAGCGGATCTCGCCGTTCAGCAGCGGCTTGAGCCAGCGCTCTTTCTGGGCGGCAGTGCCCACGCGCTCCAGCACTTCCATGTTGCCGGTGTCGGGGGCCGAGCAGTTCATCGTCTCGCTGGCCATCCGGTTCTTGCCCAGCTCGCTGGCGATGTAGGCGTAGTCCAGGTTCGACAGGCCTTCGCCGGTTTCAGCGTCGGGCAGAAAAAAGTTCCACAGGCCTTCCTTCTTGGCCTGGGCCTTGGCAGCGTCGAGCAGATCAAGCTGGCCGGGGGCATATTGCCAACGGTCGGCGCCGTGGCGGTTCTTGCCGAGCTCTTCGTATTTGACGCTCATCGGGTTGACGGTTTCCGCGACGAAGCGTTTCACATGCTCGTACAGCGGCATGGCCTTGGCCGACATGCGCAAATCGTTCAGCGGGTCGTCCGGGCTGAGCAGGAAGGGCGAGGCGGTCTTGACAAGCTGGTCCATGGGGGATCTCCTGGGGTACGGTGCAGAACGTGCGGGCCTGACTGTGCGGCCGATGTCTTGGGGGCGCAGTCGTTCGGGTGACACTGCGCCAGACGTGCCGCACATGGGCGGCAGAGTGTCCGGCGGGTGACGCCGGCGGTCGCCCCGGATTGACACCATGCACTGCCGGGCCCAGCCTTTGGGACCACATGCGGGGCACATGCCAGCCCCGCGCAGGAGCCCATGTGACCGCCACCACCAGCGCCGATCCACCCCTGCCCTTCCAGGGCCTGAAGGTGATCGACTGCGCCAGCTTCATCGCCGCGCCAGCGGCCGCCATGCTGCTCGCCGACCTGGGCGCCGACGTGGTCAAGATCGAGCCGCCCGACGGCGACCCGCACCGCGGCCTGTACAAGCTGCTGGGCTGCGCGCCCGATGCGGCGCAGGCCGACAACAACTTCGTCTGGGACTTGAACAGCCGCCACAAGCGCAGCCTGGTGCTCGACCTGAAGCAGCCCGCCGGCCAGGCGGTGCTGCACCGGCTGGCGGCGCAGGCCGACGTGTTCATCACCAACCTGCCGCTGCCGGCGCGCGACCGCCTGGGCATCGCCGCCGACACCCTGATGGCGCTGAACCCGCGCCTGGTGGTGGCCTCGCTCACCGCCTATGGCGAAACCGGGCCCGAGGCCACCAAGAGCGGCTTCGACGTCACCGCCTACTGGGCCCGCGCCGGCCTGATGGACATGGTGCGCGCCGACCACACCGCCCCGCCCACCCGGCCGGTGCCCGGCATGGGCGACCACCCCAGCGCGGTGACGCTGTTTGCCGCCATCACCACCGCGCTGTACCGGCGCGAGCGCACCGGCCTGGGCGGCCTGGTCAGCACCTCGTTGCTGGCCAACGGCCTGTGGTCCAACGCCATCCAGGTGCAGGCGCAACTGGCCGGGGTGCGCTACCTGACCCGCCTGCCGCGCAGCCATGCGCCCAACCCGCTGTCCAACATCTACCAATGCCGCTGCGGCCGCTGGCTGAGCCTGGTGGTGCTGAATGAGGCGCGCCAGCTGGGCCCGCTGCTGGCCGCGCTGGGCCTGGCCCACCTGCAGGGCGATGCGCGCCTGGCCACCGTCGACAGCCGCACCACGCACAACGCCGCCATCATCGCGGCCTTCGACCAGGGCTTTGCCGAACACGACCTGCCCACCTGGCGCCAGAAGCTGGACGCCGCCGGCATCACCTTCGGCGTGGTGGGCACGCTGGCCGACATCGACGGCGATGCGCAGATGCGTGCTGCCGGCGCCCTGGTGCCCTATGCCCACCGCGAAGGCAGCACCGTGGCCGCACCGATCCGCCTGCATGGCAGCACACCCCGCGCACCGGGCCCGGCGCCGGCGCTGGGCGAACACAGCACCGCCGTGCTGGCCGAGGCCGGCTACACCACCGAAGAAATCGCCCACCTGCTGGCCAGCCAGGTGGTGCAGCAACAGGAGACCTGAAATGCCCCCCACCACGCCCTATGCCAACAGCCGCCTGATCCATGATGCCGACAGCCACCTGATGGAGCTGGACGATTGCCTGGACGCGTACTTCGACCCCCAGCTGCTGGCCCGCTACCACGCCAGCGCCGGCTACCAGGCCCAGCTGGCACGCGGCCTGCGCCCGGGCCGGTCGGCCGAGGCCCATGCCGATGCGGCCTTCCGCGCGGCCGTGGCGCCCAACATCATGCTGCGCAAGAACCACGAAGCCCACGGCGCCTTCCTGCGCGCCGACCGGCCCGAGGCACTCGATTTGCTGGGCTTTGCCAGCCAGCTGGTGTTCACCACCTTCTGCCTGAGCAACTTCGGGCTGGACCAGGGTGACGACATGGCGCTGTGTTACGCCGCCGCCGACGCGCACAACCGCATGCTGGCCGACTTCTGCAGCGTTGACAGCCGCCTGCTGGCCACCGCCTATGTGCCGCTGGAAGACTTCGACCGCGCCGCCGCCACTGCCGCCCTGGCCATCCGGCTGGGCGCCAAAGCGCTGATGGTGCCGTCGGCCTGCCCGCAGCGCCACAGCCCCAGCCATGTGGGCCTGCACCCGGTGTGGGCCCAGGCGCAGGAGGCCGGCATCCCGGTGCTGTTCCATGTGGGCGGCGAAGAGAAGATGAACCCGGTCTACAAGGTCAACGGCGGCCCGCCGGTGCCGGATTTCCACGGCGGCGACGACAACTTCACCTCGGTGAGCTACATGCCCATCCCCAGCGCGGTGATGCAGACCCTGGCCACGCTGATCTTCGACGGCGTGTTCGACCGCTTCCCGACCCTGAAATGGGGCGCGATCGAACTGGGCGCGGCCTGGGTGCCGGGCTGGATGCGGGCGATGGATTCCGCCGCCCATGCCTTCCGCCGCAACGAGACCCGGCTGCAGCAGCTCAGCGCCCTGCCCAGCGAGATCGTGCGCCGGCAGCTGCGCGTCACGCCCTACCCGCATGAGGACGCGGGCTGGATCATCGCCAACAGCGGCCCCGAGGTGGCGCTGTTCTCGTCGGACTACCCGCACGTGGAAGGCGGCCGCGCGCCGCTCAAGCGCTTCGACGAATCGCTGGGCCGCACGCCCGAGGCCGACCGCCGCCGCTTCTTTGCCGACAACTTCATCGACCTGATGGGCGCCGGGCTGGCGCCGCATCTGCGCCGGCCGCAGCACCTGCAGGCAGCTTGATCTTCCTTAAACGCTCCAACGGAGACCCACCCATGGCCCTGACCACGACCTTGCCCACCTACGAAACCCTGCTGTACGAGGTGCAAGACGGCATCGCCACCGTCACCCTGCACCGGCCGGAGAAGATGAACGCCTTCACCACCCAGATGCGCGACGACCTGGTGGCGGTGTTCGACGAGAC
>JARXAJ010000088.1 GCA_029865965.1 Aquabacterium sp. | reverse complement strand
ATGCAAGGCACTGCCGCAACCGGCCGCCATGCGCAGCAATCCGCCCGAACCGTTCCGGCCTCCTCCTGCGCCGCCGCCGGCTGGGCCCGCCTGGGATGCGGCTCAGCCAATGCCGCGGCCCAGCCCGCGGACGTGGCAATGCGCTGCCCACCGGTGCGCACCTGGCGGAATTCGAATTGCTGCGTGTGTTGGATGAAGGCGGCTTCGGCATCGTCGACCATGCGCATGACCATTCACTGCAACGGCGCGTGGCCATCAAGGAGTACATGCCGGCGACGTTGGCCATGCGGTCGGGGCCGCTCGACGTGGTGGTCACCGCCGACAAGCACCAGCCGGTGTTCGACGCCGGCCTCACCAGTTTCATCCATGAAGCCCGGCTGCTGGCGCAGTTCGACCACCCGTCGCTGCTGAAGGTCTACCGCTTCTGGCGGGCCCACGGCACGGCCTGCATGGTGATGCCGTTCTAGAGGGGCAACACGCTGAAGGAAACCCTGCGCCTGATGGGCGCTGGCTGATGGCGCTGCTGGCGTCGCTGACCGAAGCGCTGGTCGTCATCCATGCCGAACATTGCCTGCACCGCGACATCGCCCCCGACAACGTGCTGCTGCTGGCCGACAGCGGGCGGCCGCTGCTGCTGGACTTCGGCGCGGCGCGGCGCGCCAGGTCATCGGCGACGCCACGCAGTCGCTCACCACCATCTTGAAGCCAGGCGATGCGCCGGGCGCGCAATACGCCGAAGTGCCGTCGCGCAAGCAGGGCCCGTAAACCGACCTGTACGCACTGTGCGCCGTCGTCCATGCCGCGGTGATGGGTGCCAAGCCGCCGGTGTCGGTGGGGCGCACGGTGTCCGACAGTTGCGTGCCGCTGGTGAAGGCGGCAGCGGGCCCCGATTGCGAGCGCTTCCAGCGGGCCATCGACGCCGGCCTGAGCGTGCGGCCCGGCACCTGATGCAAGCGCGTGCGCACGACATCGATGTGCGGGCCGCGTCCAACGCACCGCGTCTGCGCATCGGCCGGGACCGGCTGGGGTTCAAGGTCTCGTCATCGCATGACGGCCATGCGGATGTGCAGGTGGGCCGGCCTGACGGCTCGCTGTCGCTGCTGTCCCCAACACCCACCCAAGACCGCGTGGCCTGCTTTTCTGAGCCTGCCCACTGGCGCAGCCGGCAGTGCGCTGGCCAGCGGGCACACCGGGCCGGGCTCGGTGATCGCAGGCAAGGCGCAGTGCAACACCTCGGGGTGCGACCGCTATGGGGCGGCACTGTTCTCGGTGGACGTCGTCCACTGACAGAATTCCCTGCAGACGCAAAAAAGCCGCCCGAGGGCGGCTCTTCAGCATCGACTGAACGCCGATTACTTGCTGGCAGCAGCGGCAGCAGCACCGGCGGCAGCCGATGCAGCGGCGTCCACAGCGGTGACAGCCGAGGCAGCAGCGTCAGCCACGCCAGAGGCGGCGGTGGCAACGGCCGAAGCGGCAGCAGCCATCGGCGCAGCAGCGGGGGCGGCAGCGGCCGCCGGGGCCTCTTCCTTTTTGCCGCAGGCGGTCAGGGCAGCAGCGGCAATCAGGGTAGCCAGAAGAAGCGACTTGTTCATTTGTGTCCTCAGTGAAAAGTGTTGATCAACATTTACGCAAGAAAGGGATCCGCGGCTTTCAGCGGAGCCGAGCGTTCGACAGCCAGATTCAGAACGCTCAAGCAGATCTGAAGCTAGCCAAAAATTATAGCAAACCTAGGGAACCCACCTATAAACCCAACGCTGTGACAGGCCAAGCAGGCTCGCAGCGTTGTAAAAAGTCTGCAATCTGTGCCTGGGTGGCGCGTGCATGCACCGCATCGGTGATGCATCGCATGCGCCAGTCCGGTGTGTCCTGCCACTGCAGCCACAGCGGCGCAGCCAGCAGGCCGCGCAGCGCCGGCGGCAGGCGGCCTTCGGTGGGTGCCCAGACCTCGGTGACATGGGTCCAGTCACGCCGCCAGCGGACCAGCCGCGGGTGCAGGCGTGCAGTGGCCTCGAAGTCGTCACCGCCGATGCGCAATTGCCGCCCGCCCTGGCGCAGCCAGGCGGTCAGGGCTGCCAGCACGGGCGGCTCATCCAGCGGCCAGTCGGCAAAGTCGGTGTCGGCCAGCCACAGCACCCGCGTGCCGGCCAGCGGCAGCGCGCCATCGCCCGCACCGGGTGCCAACCCCAGCAAGGCCTGGCGCAGCAGGCCGGCGCACACTTGCCGGCCCTGGTGCAAGCCCGCTTCGGGCCAGGCCGGCTGGGGTGGCTGGGGCAACATCGGCATGGGCAGCCCGTCAGGCGTCGGGCAGCACCCAGCCGGCGTCGGCCCAGTCGTCGAGCAGGGCGCGGGCGTCGGCCGACAGGCGGGCCACGTCGGCAGGTGCCAGGCGGCGGTCGTCGGCGAACTGGCGCATCAGGCGGGCATCACGGCCACTGGCGCGGAAGGCCTCGCCATTGATGAACACATGGGCGTCGTCATAGGCCATGCGGCTGCGCCGGTCGAGCACGGCACCGCTGCCTGCCGGCACCGGCGCACCCGTGTCGAACCAGACCTGCGGCTTGGGCTCGGTCATCAGCCCGCCCAGGGCGCGGTCCAATGCGCGTGGGTCGCGCAGCGCGCGCTGCATGGCTGCCTGGGCAAACTGGCGCAGGCTGTCGGGCAGGCGGCCGGGTGTGTCGGTGGCGGCCTGGGCGGGGTCGCGGTAGATGCGCTCGGCGGCACGGCCAGTTGCATCGGCTTCGGGCGGCTCCAGTTCGTCGGCGATCTGGTGCAGCAGTTCCTGCGCCAACGCGGTTTCTGTGGCGGCGCGGAAGCCGATCGAGCAGGTCATGCACTCGCCCTCGGCCACACCGTCATGGCCCCACAGCGGCGGCAGGTAGAGCATGTCGCCGGGTTCCAGCAGCCATTCTTCCGTGGGCTGGAAATTGGCCAGGATGCGCACCGGCAACCCGGGTTTCAGCGTTCGGTCGTCCACCGGGCCGATGCGCCAGCGCCGGCGGCCATGCACCTGCAGCAGGAACACGTCGTAGCTGTCCAGGTGCGGGCCGACGCCACCGCCGTCGGTGGCGTAGGACACCATCACATCGTCCAGACAGGCCTCGGGCACGAACCGGAAGGCCTGCAGCAGCGCATGCGCCGGCTGCCAGTGCAGGTCGAGCCCCTGCACCAGCAGGGTCCAGTTCGGCTTCTTGACAGGTGGCAGGGCACGCCGGTTGAACGGGCCGTGGCGCAGCTGCCAGTGGCCGTCGAAGGCGGTGAGCAAACGTGACTCGACGCCCTCGGCGCCCGCCAGGTCGAACAGCGCGCTGCGGGCGATGGGCGGCTGCACGCCGGGCCAGGCCTGGCGCACCAGCAGCGGTTTCTTCTGCCAATGGCGGCGCATGAAACGGGCCGGGGACAGGCCGCCCAGCAGGGCGGTGGGAAGGGTGACATCCATGGGCATGGATTGTCGCCGCGCCGCCGCCCTGCCCGGCCGACGCGCACGGCCCGTGTGCGATCATTCCCCGATGTTGATCACCTCTCCCTGCGTCGTCAGCCTGACCTGGACGCTGGCCGATGCCCAAGGCGCCACGCTTGACGAATTGACCGACCCGGTGGAGTTCTACTACGGCGGCGACGACCTGTTGGCCAAGCTGGAAGAAGCGCTGGCGGGCGAAACCACCGGATTCACCTGCGACCTGCACCTGGAGCCCGAGCACGGCTTTGGCGACTATGACCCGGCGCTGGTGTGCTTCGAGGCGCGCAGCATCTTTCCCGAGCACATCGAAGAGGGCATGCAGTTCGACGGCCTGCCCGAGGGCGCGGCCACCTTGGACATGCCCGCGTCGTTGATCTACACCATCACCGAGGTCTACCCCGACCATGTGGTGCTGGACGGCAACCACCCGCTGGCCGGCATGGCGCTGCGGCTGGCGGTGCAGGTGCAGGCAGTGCGCGAGGCAACCGAGGACGAGATCGCGGCCCAGTCGGTCGACGAAGGCGCGGTCAGCATCCTGTCACCGGTGCCAGGCTCGCAGCACCTTCATTGAAGGCAGGCGGCGCTCAGCCGCGGCCGGTGGACCCGAAGCCGCCGCCGCCGCGCTGCGACGCACCGAAATCATCGACCACCCGGAAGGCCGCCTGCACCACCGGCACGATGACCATCTGCGCAATGCGCTCCATCGGTTGCACGGTGAAGGCGGTGTGGCTGCGGTTCCAGCAGCTCACCATCAGCGGGCCCTGGTAGTCGCTGTCGATCAGGCCCACCAGGTTGCCCAGCACGATGCCGTGCTTGTGGCCCAGGCCCGAGCGCGGCAGGAGCATCGCGGCCAGGCCGGGGTCGGCGATGTGCACGGCCAGGCCGGTGGGCACCAGCACGGTCTGGCCGGGGTCGATGACCAGCGGGCCATCCAGGCAGGCGCGCAGGTCGAGGCCGGCGCTGCCGGGGGTGGCATAAGCCGGCAGCTGCGCGGCCAAGCGCGCATCCAGGATCTTCAGGTCGATGGTGGCCGTGGTCATCGGGCTGCCCCCAGGCGCTGCGCAATCTCGGCCACCAGGGCGCGGGCCAGGCTCAGCTTGTCGGCCGTGGGCAGGGCGCGTTCGCTTTCGGCATCGACCAGCAGCAGGGTGTTGTCATCCCGGCCGAAAGTTGCCGGGCCCAGGTTGCCGACGATCAGGGGCACGCCCTTGCGGATGCGCTTTTCGCGGGCATGGCGGGCCAGGTCATGGCTCTCGGCCGCAAAGCCCACACAGTAAGGCCCACCGGGCAGGCGGGCCACAGCGGCCAGGATGTCGGGGTTCTCGGTGAAGGCGATGGCCGGCATCCGGCCCGTGCCGTCCTTTTTGATCTTCTCGCCCGATGCTGCAGCGGGCCGCCAATCGGCCACGGCCGCCGTGGCCACGAACACGCCGTGTTGCGCCGCCAGCGGCAGCACGGCGTCGTGCATCTGCAGGGCGCTCTGCACGTCGATGCGGCGCACGCCGCGCGGCGTGGGCAGGTGCACCGGGCCGGCCACCAGCGTGACATCGGCACCCGCGTCGTGCGCGGCGCGGGCGATGGCAAACCCCATCTTGCCCGACGACAGATTGGTGATGCCGCGCACCGGATCGATGGCCTCGAAGGTGGGGCCGGCGGTGATCAGCACCCGCCGCCCGGCCAGCAGCTTGGGCTGGAAGAAGGCGATGAGGTCGTCGCACAGTTCGGCGGCTTCCAGCATGCGGCCGTCGCCGGTCTCGCCGCAGGCCTGGCTACCGTTGCCGGGGCCCAGCAGCAGCGCACCGTCAGCCACCACCTGGGCGCAATTGCGGCGGGTGGCGGGGTGGTCCCACATCTCGCGGTTCATCGCCGGCGCCAGCAACAGCGGGCAGGTGGCGATGGGCCGGGCCAGGCACAACAGGGCCAGCAGGTCATTCGCCCGGCCCTGGGCCAGCTGGGCGATGAAATCGGCCGAGGCCGGTGCCACCAGGATGGCATCAGCGGCGCGGCTCAGGTTGATGTGCGCCATGTTGTTGGGCTCGCGCGCATCCCACTGGCTCAGCACCACCGGCTGGCCCGACAGTGCCTGCATCGTCACCGGGGTGATGAATTGGCAGGCGGCCTCGGTCATCACCACTTGCACGCTGGCACCGGCCTGGGTGAGGGCGCGCACCAGCTCGGCGCTCTTGAAGCAGGCGATGCCGCCAGACAGGCCCAGCACGATGTGGCGGCCGCTCAGCGGCAGCGTGGGGTGGGGGACGGGGATCGACATGGCGGGCAATGTAGCGCAAGGCCCCAGCCCGCCTGCGACCAGCCGGCCATGCGGTCTTTGGCTTCCCGAACGTTCAGTCTTTTCTGAAACTAGAGCAGAATCTGACCTAGGTCAAACCCTAGGACAACACCATGAACACCCTGTCCCCCCTGATGCGCAGCTTCATCGGCCACTTCGGCGAGATGGGCAGCCGCTGGGGCATCAACCGCACGGTCGGCCAGATCTATGCGCTGATCTTCGTTTCGCCGGTGCAGCTCAATGCCGACGACATCGCCGCCCACCTGGAATTCAGCCGCGGCAACGTCAGCATGGGGCTCAAGGAACTGCAGGCCTGGCGGCTGGTGAAGCTCAAGCACCAGGCCGGCGACCGGCGCGAATACTTCGAGGCGCCCACCGACGCCTGGGAGATCTTCCGCACCCTGGCCGAGGAACGCCGCCGCCGCGAGATCGAGCCCACGCTGTCGATGCTGCGCAATGCCCTGCTGGAAACCCCCGCCAACGACGACGACCGCATCGCCCAGGAACGCATGCGCGGCATGCACGACCTGATCGAGATGTTGATGACCTGGTTCGACGACGTGCAGCGCATGGACGCGGCCACGCTGCAACAGCTGATGAAGATGGGCAGCAAGGTGCAGCGGTTGCTGGAGTTCACCGGCAAGGTGAAGGTGGTGGCCGGCGGCAAATCCTGACCGCCCGACGCCCTGCCCCGCCCCGCCCCAACCTGTCCTGCCCCCCACTGACAACCCGGATCGCCCATGGACGCCCTCGTGCTTGCGCGGATGCAGTTCGCCGCCAACATCTCCTTCCACATCCTGTTTCCCACCATCACCATCGCGCTGGGATGGGTGTTGCTGTTCTTCCGCTGGCGCTGGCTGCGCACCCACCAGACCGCCTGGCTGCTGGCCTACCGCTTCTGGACCAAGATCTTCGCGCTGAGCTTTGCGCTGGGCGTGGTCAGCGGGCTGGTGATGAGCTTCCAGTTCGGCACCAACTGGCCGGGCTTCATGGAGCGGGTGGGCAACATCGCCGGGCCGCTGCTGGGCTATGAGGTGCTGACCGCCTTCTTCCTGGAGGCCACCTTCCTGGGTGTGATGCTGTTCGGCCACGGCCGGGTCAGCGAGCGTGTGCACCTGCTGGCCACCTTCCTGGTGGCCCTGGGCACCACGATGAGCGCGTTCTGGATCCTGGCGCTCAATTCCTGGATGCAGACCCCGGCCGGTTTCCGCATCGAAGACGGCGTGTTCCATGTCACGTCCTGGGCGCAAGTGATCTTCAACCCCAGCTTCCCGTACCGGCTGGCGCATGTGCTGCTGGCCTCGGCCCTGACGGTGGCCTTCTTGCTGGCCGGCGTGGCCGCATGGCAGCTGCTGCGCGGCACGGCCAACCGCAGCACCGGCAAGGTGCTGCGCACCGGGCTGACCATGGGCGCACTGCTGGTGCCGCTGCAGGTGCTGGTGGGCGACCTGCACGGCCTGAACACGCTGGAGCACCAGCCCGCCAAGGTGGCGGCGATGGAAGGCGTGTGGCAGACCGAGTCGGGTGCGCCGCTGCTGCTGTTTGCCGTGCCCGATGAAGCCACCCGCAGCAACCACCTGGCCATCGGCATTCCCAAGCTGGCCAGCCTGATCCTGACGCATGACCTGGACGGCACCATCCGCGGGCTGGACGAGTTCAAGGGCGCACACCCGCCGGTCAAGCCGCTGTTCTACGGCTTCCGGGTGATGGTGGGCACCGGCATGCTGATGGGCGTGGTGGCCTTCGCCGGGCTGGCGCTGCTGTGGCGCCGCCGCTGGGCCGCTGACGCCATGCCGCGCTGGCTGCTGTGGCCGATGGCGGGCATGGCCTTCTCGGGCTGGGTGGCCACGCTGGCGGGCTGGTATGTCACCGAGATCGGCCGCCAGCCGTTCATCGTGTATGGCCTGCTGCGCACGGCGGATGTGGCCAGCGCGGTGCCGGCGCCGCACATCGCGCTGACGTTGGCGCTGTACTGCACGCTGTACCTGGGCCTGCTGGTGGCCTATGTGGGCGTGGTGCGCCACCTGGCCGAGAAGCCCGAATCGGCCCTGCTGCCTGCCGGCCGGCCCCTGCCCAGCCGGGCGTTTGCCTGAGGAGCGCCACGATGATCGATTGGGCACACACACTGCCGGTGGTGTTTCTGGTGCTGATGGGCGTGGCCATGCTGGCCTATGTGGTGCTGGACGGCTACGACCTGGGCGTGGGCATGCTGATGCACCATGCCGCCCCACCCCAGCAGGACATGATGGTGGCCAGCATCGGCCCGTTCTGGGACGCCAACGAGACCTGGCTGGTGCTGGGCGTGGGCGTGCTGCTGATCGCCTTCCCCAAGGCCCACGGCATGGTGCTGGGCGCGCTGTACCTGCCGGTGGCGCTGATGTTGGTGGGCCTGGTGCTGCGCGGCGTGGCCTTCGAGTTCCGCGCCAAGGACACAGCGCGCCAGCGGCTGTGGACCCAGGTGTTCATGGGCGGCTCGTTCCTGGCGTCTGCCGCCCAGGGCTGGATGCTGGGCCGCTATGTCACCGGCCTGGCCGACGGCTGGGCATCCACCTTGTTCGCAGCAGCCATTGCGGTGGCGCTGCCGGCAGCCTATGTGCTGCTGGGCGCCTGCTGGCTGGTGCTCAAGACCGAGGGCGCCCTGCAGCAGGCCGCCCGCACCTGGGCGCAGCGGGCCTGGTGGCCGCTGGTGCTGGGGCTGGCGGCGGTGTCGCTGGCCACGCCGGTGGTCAGCGCCACGGTGCGTGCGCGCTGGTTCTCCATGCCTGGGTTCATCGCCCTGCTGCCGATCCCGCTGGCCACCGCCGCCGCGCTGCTGGGCCTGCGCTGGCTGCTGCGCCAGCCCCAGGTGCTGGGCCGCTGGTGCGCGCTGCCGATGGCTGCAGTGGTGGCGGTGTTTCTGCTGGGCGGGCTGGGCCTGGCCTACAGCCTGTACCCGTATGTGGTGATGGACCGCCTGACCGTGTGGCAGGCCGCCAGCAGCACTGAGGCGCTGGCCGTCATCGCCGTGGGCTGCGCCTTTGCAGTGCCGGCCATCGTGGGCTACAGCATCTTTGCCTACCGGGTGTTCGGCGGCAAGGCGCAGCCGCTGAACTACGCCTGACGGGGGTGGCGCGGCAGGAGCCAGGGCGGCGTCAGGCGCCGTGGCACTTCTTGAACTTCTTGCCGCTGCCGCAAGGGCAAGGGTCGTTGCGGCCAGGCGTGGGCTCCACCCGTCGGGTCTCGGGCCTGGGCGCGTGGTCCAGCCAGAACAGGCGCAGATCCTGCACAGCGAACAGGGCTTCGTCGATCAGCTGGTCACGTTCCAGCGTCTCGCCGGGGTAATGCTCGGCCATGTGCTCGGCCAGATCGGTGGCGGTGTAGGTCAGCGCCAGCAGGCGGGCAGTGCAGTCATCGAGCCAGCGGCCGTCTTCAGTGTCAGCGTCCAGGTCAGGCCAGTCGTCAGCGAAGTCGTCGGTGGCCTGCATGAAGCCCTCGGCCCACAGCGCGCCGGTCTGCAGCTGGTCGGCGGCCTCCTCGGCTGTCATGTGGCCGGCGCCCACCACTTCGGCACGGGCCGCGTCGTCGAAGCTGACCATCAACGGTGCCAGGCGCACGGTTTCGGGGTCGTCGAGCAGGCTGTCCACGTCCAGCTGGCTGGCGATGGCATTCCAGCGTTGCATCAGCGCGCCCATGGCCTGCTGCACGTCATCGGGGTCGGCGAACACCCGGTCGAAGTCGTCACCGAACAGGGTGGGCAACCATTCGCCGGGGGTGATGACCCGGCGGCTGGCCAGCAGCGCGGTGAGGTAGCCGTCCACCCATTCCAGCGACACATCGGCGCCGAAGTTGGCCAGACGCTCGACCACCTGCTCCAGGGCGGCGATCTCGGCTTCGGTGCTGTGGCGGGCAACCCGGCTCATGCTTGCGCTCCTGCGGGTGCCGGGCCCCAGCTCGGCGGGTTGGGGTGCAAACGCGCCATCGACAACACATCGACATACTGCCCGTCGCGCAGCGCATAGCCGCTGTGCCGGCCCTCCTGCACAAAACCATGGCGTTGGTACAGCCGGATGGCATGGGCGTTGTCGACGAACACCGTCAGCTCGGTGCGCAGCACCTGGCCCCAGCGGTCGGCCCAGTCGCACAGCGCCGCCACCAGGGCACGGCCCACGCCCTGGCGTTGCGCATCGGGGTGCACGGCAATGCCCAGGTTCATGGCATGGCGGCGGCGCAACGCCGTGCCGCAGGGGTGCAGGCCGGCCAGGCCCACCATCTGCGGCTGGCCGCGGCCGTCGGGCAAGTCGGCCACCAGCATCAGGTCGGGCTTGCCCGGGGACAGGGTGTCGGTCAGCCGGGCATGCCACTGCGCCTCGCTGGTGTGGGGCTGCTGCAGGATGCCGGGCACCACGTCGGGGTGGCCCATCACGCGGGCAAAGGCGGCGGCATCCTCCAGCACGGCACGGCGGATGTGGACAGGGCGGTGCGTCATCGTCGGGGAGGGGTGCAAGCGCAGGGACCGACAATGTAGCCGTTGCCCACCCGAACAAACGACCCTGCCATGCCCTCCAAGAAGTTTGAACTGGTGCGCCAGCTCGAAAGCAAGCTCGACAACCAGCGCAAGGCTTCGGGCGTGCCCGGGCGGTTTGCCGAGGCCGCCGCCCTGCCCGACCGCAAGGCCCAGCGCAAGGCCGACGCCGCTGCTGGCCTGGTGCCGTTTGCCTGCAAGCTGCCGGCGCCGCTGGCACAGCAGCTGCGCGACCGTGCCGCCAGCCATGACGGCGGCATCAACGGCCTGGTGGCCGATCTGCTGACCCGCGGCCTGGCTTGAGAGCCTGTGAATTTTTCGCTCATGCCCGCTCGACACGCCAAAACCGCCCTGCTCGTCGTTGCAAATGCTCGCGGTAGCCCAGGCTATGGCTGTGCTTTGCGCCTAGATCACGCCGCTTTTGGCGCGCCGCTCGGGCACGATCGAAATCTTCACAGGCTCTGAGCCCGCACTGCGGACGCCGGAAGGCGTTCGCAGGTTCGGCCAACGCCGCCGTCAGGCGCGCTCGCCCACCCAGCCAGCCACGCTGGCCAGCGCATCGGCCAGGCGTGATGGGTCGGTGCCACCGGCCATGGCCAAGTCGGGCTTGCCGCCGCCCTTGCCGCCCACCTGCTGGGCGACGAAGTTCACCAGCTCACCGGCCTTGACCCGGCCCATGCTGTCGGCGGTGACGCCGGCCGCCAGCTGCACCTTGCCGCCGTCGACCACGGCCAGCACGATGGCCGCCGTCTTGAGCTTGTCCTTGAGCTTGTCCAGGGTGTCGCGCAGGGTCTTGGCATCGGCGCCCTGCAGCACGGCGGCCAGCACCTTCAGGCCCTTGACGTCCACCGCCTGGGCCAGCAGCTCGTCGCCCTGGGCGCTGGCCAGCTTGCCCTTGAGTGCGGCGATCTCCTTCTCCAAAGCGCGCACCTGGTCGAGCACTGCCCCCAGCCGGGCCGGCAGCTCGGCCGGCGTGGCCTTCAGCGCGCCGGAGACGGCGCCCACCGTGTCTTCCAGCTGTTGCAGGTAGGCCAGTGCGTTGTCGCCGGTCACTGCCTCAACCCGGCGGATGCCGGCAGCCACGCCGCTTTCAGCCACGATCTTGAACAGGCCGATGTCGCCGGTGGCCTGCACATGGGTGCCGCCGCACAGTTCCTTGCTGCTGCCGATGGACAGCACGCGCACCGTGTCGCCGTACTTCTCGCCGAACAGCATCATCGCGCCGCTCTTCTGCGCGTCGTCCAGGGCCATCACCTGGGCCTGGGCCGCGGCATTGGCCAGGATCTCGGCATTGACGATGGCCTCGACGCGGCGGATCTGCGCGTCGGTCACCGGCGCGTTGTGGGCGAAGTCGAAGCGGGTGCGCTCGGCGTTGACCAGGCTGCCCTTCTGCTGCACATGGCTGCCCAGCACCTCGCGCAGGGCCTTGTGCATCAGGTGGGTGGCGCTGTGGTTGCGCACGGTCTTGGCGCGCTGCTCGGCATTGACCTTGGCGGCCAGCGTGTCACCCACGGCGATGCTGCCTTCCACCACCCGGCCCTGGTGGCCGAACACATCGGCCTGGATCTTGGTGGTGTCGTCGATCAGCACCTGGGCCACGGCATTGCGCAGCTCGCCGCTGTCACCGGCCTGGCCGCCGCTTTCGGCGTAGAACGGCGTGTGGTCCAGCACGATCACGCAGTCGTCGCCGGCCTTGACGCTGGGCACGGCCGCGCCGTCCACATACAGCGCGGTGACGCGGCTGGTCTCGCACACCAGGTGCTGGTAGCCGTGGAAGGCGGTGGGTGTGCCGTCGTAGGCCAGGCCGGCAGCCATCTTGAACTTGGCCGACGCACGGGCCTGTTCACGCTGGCGGTTCATCGCGGCCGTGAAGCCGGCCACATCGACGGTGACGCCACGCTCGCGGCACACATCACCGGTCAGATCGACCGGGAAGCCGAAGGTGTCGTGCAGCTTGAAGGCAGTGTCGCCGTCGATCTGCTGCGTGCCCGACTGGTCCATCTGGGCCAGCGCGGCTTCCAGGATCTCCATGCCGTGCTGGATGGTCTGGAAGAAGCGCTCTTCCTCGGCTTTCAGCACGTCGGTGGTGCGGGCAGCGCCGCGGCGCAACTCGGGGTAGGCCTCGCCCATCACCGCATCCAGCGCGGCCACCAGGGTGTGGAAGAAGGGCTTGCGCGCACCCAGCTTGTAGCCGTGGCGGATGGCGCGACGGGCGATGCGGCGCAGCACATAGCCA
The DNA here is from genome assembly GCA_029865965.1 of Aquabacterium sp. Taxonomy (GTDB): domain Bacteria; phylum Pseudomonadota; class Gammaproteobacteria; order Burkholderiales; family Burkholderiaceae_C; genus Pseudaquabacterium. Next base: position 331 of record JARXAJ010000088.1, on the reverse strand, counting down.
CGGCCCTCGTTGCCGGGGATGACGCCGTCGGTCACGGTGAAGGCGCAGGCGCGGATGTGGTCGGCAATCACCTTCAGGCTGGGGCTCTGCGGGTCCACATCGACACCGCCGGCGGCTTCCACCGCCGCCTTGGCTGCCTGCAGCAGGTGGGCGAACAGGTCGATCTCGTAGTTGCTGTGCACATGCTGCAGCACGGCAGCCAGGCGCTCCAGGCCCATGCCGGTGTCGACGCTGGGCTTGGGCAGCGGGTGCATCACACCGTCTTCGGTGCGGTTGAACTGCATGAAGACGTTGTTCCAGATCTCGATGTAGCGGTCGCCGTCTTCATTGG